>JBAPOI010000185.1:0-5835 GCA_049279555.1 Candidatus Sulfotelmatobacter sp. | reverse complement strand
GACGAGCGCGTGGATATGAGCTTGCACCTCACGCACTAGTGAGAGGAAAAGGAAAGTGACCGCATGAGCTGCAGACTGACTATCCGGAATATGCGCTTGATCGGCAGCGCGCTCCTTCTGCTAGTCGCCGTCGGTGCCCATGCCACACCCGACAAGAAGGACAAGGCGCAAGGCAAACTGCTTTTCGGCAAAGTCCTTGACCAGCAGGATAATCCAGTGAAAGATGCGGTTGTGTACCTCACGAACACACGCAACCATGCGGTGAAAACCTACATCGTTGGCCAGGACGGAACGTACCGTTTTCCAGGCCTCTCGGCAGCAGCCGACTACGAAGTCTACGCCCAACACAATGGCAGCAAGAGCGACACGAAGTCCGTCAGCCAGTTCGACGACCGTTCCCAGGTCTACATCGACCTGAAAATTAAGTAACCAGATCTCGCGAGTCGAGAATCATCAATGCCCATTGGCCTAGTGGGCAAGGATCTGTCCTTTTTGGATGATTGCCGGCAGGAAGGTGTAAAGTCATGCAACTTTTACGGCCGATTCGGGTTCAATATGTAGGATGTTCTTGAGTGGGAGGAGACCTTGAAAGGACTTCGATTGTTTCAGAACTGCCTTCAGAATAAGGATCGTGCATTTGTAGCGGGGATCGCTTTGGCAAGCTTCCTCTTGATGGGTTTGGCGGCTTTCGCCCAACAAGGGGCCATGAGCCCGTATCAGGATGAAAGAGACGGCGTTAGCGCCGGCGGCAAGTGGATGGAGTTTCAGTCGGAAGACAAGATGACTGCCGCAAAAAAAGTTCGTTTCGAGTTGCTTGCCAACAACTATCTCAAAGAAGATCCGGACTACAAGCCGCGGATCGAACTGGTTTGCACCAATGGTAAGTATGAATACTCGGACTTCAATCCGGGCGCCAGGCTCGGAAGGCCGGACTATCCGGGTTTTTGGGGCCAGCCGAAGATGGAAGTCATGGTGCGGATCGACGGAAGTCACGATCACAAAGGCTGGAACTGGGTTCGGGGACACTTCCTCTCGATGGATAAGGGAACGGTGCGAGGCGCGATCGGGGCAGAAGTGTTCAATGTGGAAGTCAGAACTAGAACCGGCTACGCGATCGCGGAGTTCTCGCCAGGAGGTTTGAACCTGGACGAGGTAAGGCACGCTTGCGACCTGACTCCGCATAAGCCGTAGCGAGAGTGTGAATCGGTGATTCGGCTGGAAGGGCTGGGACTGAGATCCCAGCCCTTTTTGTTTTGCCATCCATTGCTGGTTCCATGACCTTGGACGATGCCCCGTCAGTCACTTGCATGCATGCACGGTGTGCTGTTTCACTGGATACGCGAGGCTAGAGCCGAGGTTAGACGAAATGGGCGGCACTGTGATCGAAGGGGCGGCGTTCCTGCTGTTCGTGGTGGGTGTGCTGGTCTATACAGTCATCCTCTACAACGAACTGGTACGCCTGCGCAACGATAACGATCGAGCCTGGGCCAACATCGACGTACTGCTCAAGCAGCGCCACGACGAAATCCCCAACCTGGTCGAAACGGTGAAGGGATACATGCAGCATGAGCAGCAGACGTTGCTGGCTGTGACGCAGGCGCGGGCGGCGTCGATGAATGCGGCCAGCATTGGACAGAAAGCTCAAGCCGATTTTCTGATGACCGGAGCACTGCGCGGGCTGTTCGCCGTGGCAGAGAATTATCCGCAACTCAAGGCAAACGAAAATTTTCTTAAACTGCAGATGCGCATCAGCGAATTGGAAGAGCGCATCGCCGACCGGCGCGAGTTCTTCAACGACGACGTCAACACCTACAACACTCGCATCGGCCAAATCCCTGAGGTTTTTGTAGCGAGCTTCATGAACCTGAAGCCACGCTCTATGTTCCAGGTGTCGGACGAGGACCGCAAACTGGTGGAGGTGAAGTTCCATAACCAGGGAGCGGCAGGCGCGTAAGCGTTGCCCGAGAGCAACATTCATTACACAACCAACTTCAATCAAGACTTGCCGGTTTTTCCCAACGCATTGCGTTGTATAGAACATCCTGCTTAAATGTGCTCCTAGTCAAAAAAGATTTCTGGAGCCGATTCCCCAATGCGGTGGTATTTCGGATTTTTCTTCGTGTCCGGTTTCTGCAGCATTCTTTACGAGATCGTCTGGGTTCGCCTGGCCATGGCCCAGTTCGGAGTTACGACCGCGCTGGTCTCAATTGTTCTTTCCGCATTTATGGTTGGACTCGGCCTGGGTTCGTGGGGCTCCGGGATTCTGGCGCAAAGATATCAGGATCGGATTCCTTTTCCTGCACTGCGTCTCTATGCCATCACGGAGTTGCTCATCGGCGTCTCGGCCGTCATCGTGCCATACGAGTTGTCAGTGGGGCGAGCCCTGATTCAGCGAGGCATCAGCCCGATGGCTCTGTCATCTTCGGGATATTACTTGTGGGCGGGCGTATGGATCGCTATTACTTTGATCCCGTGGTGTGCATGCATGGGCGCGACGTTTCCGTTTGCCATGCTCGCCATCAAGAGCAGTTCTTCGTCCTATAGCGGCCGGTCTTTCAGCTACCTCTATGTCGCTAACGTACTGGGGGCAGTTTCTGGCGCGTTCATTCCACTATTCCTGATCGAACTGCTTGGTTTTCACCACACCTTGTATGTGGGAGCGAGCCTGAATTTCCTACTGGCCACATGCGCGTTTGGGCTGTCACTCGGTCGATCGACGCAAAGAGACCGGGCCGGACAGAAATCGGAATCAAAAGCCGAGATTGCGCAAAGTGGAATTGCGAATATCGAAACGGCTCGGCTCGAAAGTGTTCCGAACTGGAAAGCTACAGACAAAAAGTTGCTGTGGCTGCTGGCTGGAACAGGCATTACCAGCATGGGCGTCGAGATCGCGTGGATAAGAATCTATACGCCGCCGCTTGGTACTGTGGTCTATGCGTTTGCGTCCATTCTGGCCACATACCTGGGCGCCACCTATCTAGGCTCTCGGGCCTACCGGCAAAGGGGCAACCGGGTTGCCATAGACGACTATCTCCTTTGGACTCTTTTAGGATTCTCAGTTCTTTTGCCCTTTCTAACGGCCGACCCTCGCTTGCGGCTGCCGGCGGTGTCGCGCATGGTGTTGGGAGTCGCGCCATTCTCAGCGCTGGTTGGGTTCCTCACCCCAATGATCGTCGATCTATATTCGGCAGGTGACCCTGACCGAGCTGGCAGCGCCTATGCAATCAATATTGCGGGTTGCGTGGTGGGGCCGTTGATTTCAGGCTTTGTGCTGCTTCCCTGGGTGGGGGAGCGCGTTGCTCTTTGTATATTTGCGATTCCGTGGTTTGCGGTGGGACTGTCCCTTGCTCCCCGCTCGATTCGAAAATCTTCGCCTAGGCTCGTGACCGCGTCGATGCTAGTGCTGGGCGCCGTGGCCATGGCGTTTTTCACGGTTGGCTATGAGGAGCAATACACTCCGCGCCAAGTTCGCCGGGACAGTACTGCCACGGTGGTCGCAACTGGTGCTGGTTTCGGCAGGAGGCTCTTAATTAATGGAGTAGGCATCACCAACCTAACCCCGATTACAAAAATGATGATTCATCTGCCGTTGGCATTCATGCAGCGGCCTCCGACGAATGCGCTTGTCATCTGTTTCGGAATGGGGACTACATACCGCTCGGCTCTCTCCTGGCACATTCCGACGACCGCAGCGGAGTTGGTTCCCAGCGTGCCGCCGCTATTTTCCTACTTTCATGAAGATGCGCCCAGCCTGGATGTGTCGCGGTCCCGCATTGTGATCGACGACGGACGATCGTTTCTGGAACGGTCGCCGCAACAGTACGATGTGATCGTGATCGATCCGCCTCCGCCGGTTCAAGCGGCGGGCTCCAGCTTGCTTTACTCCAAGGAGTTTTACTCAATTGCCAAGGCGCACCTGAGGGCGGGAGGCATTCTGCAGCAGTGGATGCCCGATGGAGACCCTGCGACCTGGGCTTCGGTGGCGAAGGCCCTGCAAGAATCGTTCGCCTGCGTCCGGGCTTTTCGATCACCGGCGAATTTCGGCGTTCATTTTCTCGCGAGCACAAGTTCGATCCCGCAGGAGTCGGCGGCAGAATTGGCGCTGCATATGCCTGCGAGCGCCGCGAAAGACCTGGTGGAGTGGGGTCCCGAATCGTCTGCGGAGCAACAGTTCAAAGCAGTTCTGGATCGCGAGATACGATTGGCGAGCCTCATCCAGGAAGACCCCGAGATTCCAGCTTTGGCCGATGATCGGCCGATCAATGAGTACTTCCTGCTTCGGCGGCTGCACGAGCCTCAATTCATTAAGACGATGAAGCAGCAAGTCTTCAATCGAAAAGAGTCGTTCTGAACAACTCCCAAGAAACGTAACGGCGGTTTCTGTCACTATAACTACATCGGATGGCGTGACATGGACACTGCCTTGCACATGACCTTGCGTCAAAGGGGCCGGCAAGATTCTGTCCTTAGGTTGCCGAAGAGGGGCGCACTCTTCAGGGTGCGGGAGGCTTTTTCCGGCTTGACTGGGCTGCTATCCTTAGCGCACTTGCGGGCGGGAAATGCTCAATCGGACCTTGTCGCACTACCGGGTATTGGAACAGATTGGCGCGGGAGGCATGGGGGTCGTTTACCGCGCGCGCGATGAGCAACTTGAGCGAGATGTTGCCATCAAAGTGCTTTCTCCTGGATTGCTGGCAGACGATGTCGCCCGCAAACGCTTTCGCAAGGAAGCGCTATCACTGGCCCGGCTCAATCATCCTAACGTCGCCATCGTGCACGAGTTCGGTAGTCAGGACGACACCGACTTTCTGGTTACCGAATACATCCTAGGCACGACTCTGGACGTAAAACTGGCCCGGGGCACGCTCTCCAGCAAAGAAGTGATCAGTCTCGGCGGTCAATTGATGCAGGGACTGACCGCCGCGCATGAGCAGGGCATTGTGCATCGCGACCTGAAGCCGGCAAACCTGCGGCTTACTCCCGACGGACGTTTAAAGATTCTAGATTTCGGGCTCGCCCAACTTGCGCCCCATGCCAGCGAATTGGGCATGACGGCCACGCTTACCGATTCGCAGCAGGTTACGGGAACGCTGCCTTACATGGCGCCGGAGCAGCTGCGGGGAGAGCCTACGGATGCGCGCGGCGACATTTGGTCGGCGGGGGCGGTGCTCTACGAGATGGCGACGGGAAAGCGTCCTTTCCCGCAGAGCAATTCTCCGCTGCTCATCAATGCCATTCTGAACCAGCCGCCCGATCCGCCAAGTGCAGTGAACCCCGCTGTTTCGATTGGTTTGGAGCAGATCATTCTGAAGGCGCTGGACAAGGACCCAAACCACCGCTACCAGAGCGCCCGTGAACTTGGGGTCGACCTGGAGCGACTGAATACCGGCACATTGCCTATCGTCGTGAACCGGCCACCGGCTTCGAAACAGCTCGTCGTCGTGGGAGTTGTCTTCGCTCTGGCGCTGGCCGTTGCGACTGCTGGCTACTTTCTGATCTACCGTACGAAAAAACACAGCGCTGCTGGAACCACAGGTGCACATCGCCGTTCTGTGGCCGTGCTGGGATTCAAGAATCTCGCGGGCAAGGCAGATGTTGCATGGATTTCTACGGCGCTTTCCGAAATGCTGACGACGGAACTGGGGCAAGGCGATCAGTTGCGAACCATCTCTGGCGAGAGCGTGTCGCAAATGAAGCGGAGCCTGGCGCTCCCGGAGGCGGACAGTTTCAGTCAGGAAACATTGAGGCGAATCCGCGAGAACCTTGGAAGCGACGATGTGGTGGTCGGCTCGTACATCCCGTTGGCGGCGGACGAAATCCGGCTTGATTTGCGCT
>JBAPOI010000184.1:0-2277 GCA_049279555.1 Candidatus Sulfotelmatobacter sp. | reverse complement strand
CTCGAATACAACGTGCCCCGCCGTTGTTCCGCCCACGCCGCCTTCTACCACTTACTGCACGCCACTCGGAACTTTCGGCGCCGCTCCCACTGCAAGCTCAAGAATCACTCCCGTCAACTACGGTACCGGTCCAGCGCATGTGGTGATGAACCTAAGACTCACCAAGAGTTTTGGCTTCGGCCCTAAAATTACTCGTGCCAGCGGCAATCAAGTACAGCAAGGCGGCGGACCGGGCGGAGGTGGAAGGGGTGGTGGCGGTGGTGGGGCGCGCGGTCCCATTTTCGGAGGTGGTGGGGGCGGTCCGGGCGGAATGTCCAGCGGGAGTTCTGATCGCCGCTACAACCTCACGTTCGGGGTGAATGCTCGCAATGTTTTCAATAGAGTAAACCTCGCGAACCCCAGCGGAATTCTGGGTTCGCGATTCTTCGATACTTCAAATCAACTCCAAAGCGGTCCTTTTTCAAACAATGCGGCCAACCGCCGCATCGATTTGCAGGTGACCTTCGGGTTCTGATACTTCCCCGTTTTTGCAGTGCGCCAATTCGAGTTTCTGCGCCGCCGCTATAAAGGTTGGTTCTAACCTGCGCGGACTCTCCCGGTTCAGGTTATGCTGATGGAGAGCATGCCGTCAGGGCGCGCAGAGCAATTTCCGTTTGCCAGTTATCCCCACCACAAGACGCCAGTTCTTTCTTCGCGCTGCGGTTGTTGGCACGCTCGCGCTTGCCGGAGACTCGCTGCTGCTGGAGCCGAATCGACCGCGGATTGTGCGCCGTGACTTTTTTCTGCGGCGCTGGCCGCAGGCGCTGAATGGCTTCAGCATCGTGTTGCTCAGCGATTTTCATTACGACCCTTATTTCTCGTTGCATCCTCTTCATGCATCCATTCCATTGGTGAATGGTCTTCGTCCGGATCTGATTGTGCTCACCGGAGACTTCGTATCCGTGCCCGCGTTCGGAGATGAGAGGAAAGCAGCCTTTGCGGCTGAACCTTGTGCTGGCCTTCTGCGCCAAATGACCGCGCCCTTCGGTCTGTGGGCCGTGCTGGGGAATCACGATGACAACACCGACCCGCAGCACGTCACACACGCCCTTGAGGCTGAAAATATTCGAGTCCTCGCGAACCAGTCCGTGCCGATCGAGCGTGGCGGCGGCCGTTTTTGGCTGGCGGGAGTGAACGACGTGATCGGCGGGACTGCAGACCTTGCCGCGACCCTACGCAAAGTTCCACGCGATGAAGCAGTTGTTCTTTTGGCGCATGAACCCGACTTCGCCGATGAAGCTTGCCGATTTCCTATCGACCTGCAGCTCTCCGGGCACTCCCACGGAGGCCAAGTCAGAATCCCATTTTCGCCTCCGCTCTACTTACCAGAAATGGCCAGGAAGTATTTCCTAGGAACTTACCAGGTCGGCCCACTTCCGCTCTATACCAATGCCGGCCTGGGTACTGTAACGGTTCCAGTGCGCCTGAATTGTCCCCCCGAAATCACATTGCTGACTCTGCACTCTTCGAAGTCTGATGGCAGTTGAAAACTATTCTCTAAGCGAGCAATTGCGATCCGTCCGACATGTGCAATCGTCTTCACTTTTACAGCTTTCAGTCGCCGACAATATCCTGCAAATCAATGATAACAAACAGTCTAGACTAGATTGAGGCTGGCCCCACAGTTGCCAATAAAAGGACATGGTTGAGCAATGCCCTTCGATCAATAAGAAAGTCTTGCGCATCTGGCCCTGGTTTTTAATGTTTACAGTTTCCTCCTGTTTTGCCTCCGTCAACCCATCGTCTCCGGGTTTGCGTCGTGCCGTACTGGAAGAACGCGAACAACAGATCTGGCGGGCACCTCATCGTGCCGCTGAATTCAGTGACGTGCCCCACATCAGCGCTCGCGCGCGTTGTGAAGACACTCAACCGCCCGAAGCTTTGACTACTCCCGATCCGCTAATTGTGCCTGCGCACGGAGCCAAGGTGAAGGTGAGCTTCATCGTCGGCGCGGACGGTCGTGTGCACAGTCCTCTGATTCTGCAAAGCGTGGGGACAGCGGGCGACCGCAATATCTTGCAAACGGTTCGCGCCTGGCGATATCGCCCCGCAACCTGCAACGGCGTTCCCACCGAAGCGGAAGGGAAGATCGAGTTTTCCCGGCGTTGAACTTCCGGCTTGGGCTAGAATGCTAGTCAGATTGAGCCGGTAAGTTAAATTCAAACCGGCGAATTGAATCGTGGATAGAGAACAGAAACTCGGCAAGCCATCGGCCACAACTTCTGCGGCAGATTCCGA
>JBAPOI010000183.1:0-4668 GCA_049279555.1 Candidatus Sulfotelmatobacter sp. | reverse complement strand
GGTCTATCAAGCTCAGGCGCGCTACGACGAAGCCGAAAAGATTTTGCAGGATCTGCTCAAAAAAACGGAGAAGCCTGACACCAGCTATTCGCAGTCCGACCGCAACAATCGCAGCATCTTCATCGAGCGTCTCGGCATGGTCTACCGCGATCAGGAGAATTATCAGGCTGCGGTCGATACGTTCCGCAAGATGATTCCGCTCGGTGACGATAACGCCAAAACTGGTTATCAGGACATTATCGACACCTATCGCGAGGCCAAGCAGTGGCCGCAGGCGACTGCTGTGGCCAAGGAGGCGATGCAAAAGCTTCCCGATGACCGCGATCTCCGGATGGTCCTCGACGCCCAACTGGCCGACACCGGCGATCCTGAGAAACCTATCGCAGACATTCGCTCGCTACTGAAGGGTACGCCGGAAGATCGTGAGGTCTACATCCGGCTGGCCATCATCTATACGCGCCTCAAGCGCTGGAGCAGTGCCGAAGAATCTCTGAGCAAAGCCGAGGCGCTTTCGACCAAGCCCGACGACAAGGAGTACATTTACTTCCTGCGCGGTTCGACTTACGAGCGCGAAAAGAAATACGACGAGGCCGAAGCAGAATTTAAAAGAGTGCTGGCTGCAAACCCGCAGAGCGCCGTTACCCTCAACTATCTTGGATACATGAATGCCGACCGCGGCGTGCAGCTTGAAGAGTCGGTCAACTACATCAAGCAGGCCGTAAGCCTTGAGCCCACCAACGGCGCATATCTGGATTCGCTGGGATGGGCCTACTTCAAGCTTGGCAAGTACGACCTTGCCGAAGAGACCTTGACGAAAGCGTCGCTGCGCATGGGTTCTGACCCAACCGTGCAGGATCACCTTGGCGATCTCTATCAGAAGACGGGCCGCCTCAAGCTCGCCGCCGCTCACTGGGAGCGCGCTGTCGAAGAGTGGAACAAAACCGTCGCCGCCGAAGTTGAGAGCGATCTGCTCGCGGCTACACAGAAAAAGCTGGATGCCGCCAAGGTGCGGCTGGCGAAGGAAGAGTCGGGAAAGCAGTAGATCACGTCGAGTACCTAGTACCTGGTACCTAGCGAATTGCCCAAGTGCGCGACGATCGACGTCCTTCCTCGCTGGGCGCTGGCTGCCGCGCCTTTGTTAAACTCCGGGCATGCTTGATCCTTCCGAGGGCTCGCTGTCGAATGTCGACATCCACGCGGCGACCATTAACGATATTTCCGAAATCCTTCGCGAGCGTCGCGCGATGTATGAAGACATGGGACATCGCGACGCTGCTACCTTGGAGCAGATGGCCTCGCTCTCGGCCGATTATCTCGGCAAAGCCATGTCCGATGGATCATTTCGCGCGTGGCTGGCGTCAATAGAGAATCATGCAGTGTGTGGCGGCGCCATCATAATTTCTCCATGGCCTGCCCACCCTTACGATCTGGAGTGCCGCCGCGCGACGATTCTCAACGTTTATACGTATCCTGAGTTTCGCCGCAGAGGCATCGCTCGACAGCTCATGCAGACGATGATTGGCTGGTGCGCGGGTGAGGGCTTTGCCCGAGTGGCCCTGCACGCGAGCGACGACGGGCGTCACCTCTACGAATCGCTGGGATTTGAGCCCAGCAACGAAATGCGCCTCAACTTACGATGAGAAGTGACGGTAAGAAGCTGCGGCAAGAATAACCACCGGGTGCTAAACTTTCTCCATGCTGGCCGGCTACGCGGTGCATGTGGAACAATCCCGCGGACGCCGCTTTCCCGAACCGCAACATCCCTACCGCAACGATTTTCAGCGCGACCGGGATCGCGTGATTCACGCGCGGGCCTTTCGCCGTCTCGAAGACAAGACCCAGGTTTTTACCCGCCGCTATTCCGACCACTTCCGCAACCGGCTCACGCACACGATTGAGGTTGCGCAAATCACCCGCACCGTGGCCGGCGCACTTGGCCTGAATGTGGATCTTGCCGAAGCGCTTGCGCTCGTTCACGATCTCGGCCATCCGCCGTTTGGCCACGCCGGTGAGAAGGCGCTTGACGCAGCCATGCGCGCGCAAGGCCTTTTCTTCGACCATAACCTTCACGCCCTGCGCATCGTCGAGGACTTCGAGCAGCGTTATGCCGCCTTCCGCGGGCTGAACCTTACTTTCGAAGTGCGGGAAGGAATCATCAAGCATTCGCGTGATTACGACGCGGCGAAGCATCCCGAACTCGCGGAGTATCTTCTCGATCAGCGCCCTCCACTCGAAGCGCAGCTCATTGATTTGACCGACGAAATCGGCTACAACACCGCCGACCTCGATGACGGATACGAAGCTCATCTGCTGACACTCGAACAGATTCGAGAAGGAGTGCCGGTGTTTGAACGCTTCTTTCCTGAGGTCGAGCGTAATTATCCCGGTGTGGCCGACAAGTTGAAGTTCAACGAAGCGCTCAAGAAAGTTTTCAATCGACTTGCTGGAGATCTCATCACCAACACGCAGATGCGACTCAAGCAATCTGGCGTTGCAACTCTTTCTGATGTCCGGGGCCACACGGAACGCCTAGTGGCGTTTAGTCCCGAGGTCGAAGAAGAGCGGAAGCAGATCAAGAATTTCCTCTACGAGAATCTTTATTACAGTATGTCCCTAGCCGAAGAAAAAGACGATGCCGAACGCATCGTCACCGACCTCTTTGCCTTCTGGATGCAGAACCCTTCAGCTCTCCCTCGCCAATATCAAGAGAAGGCCGATCAGGAATCATTGCCGCGAGTAGTCTGCGATTACATCGCCGGCATGACCGATCATTTCATCATCGAGCAGTACGAGAAGTTTTGCGGCAGTGCGCGCTAAGGCAGCCCACATAGCTTCGTCATTCCGAGTGGATGGCGGCGGCCTGGGGCGACTTTCGTGTCACATGAACGCGTCCCCCTCAGTCAGCGCGCTCCTGCAATTGGACGGTAGGGATCTTCGACGGCAGCCCCCTGCGCTCTGGCTCGACCTCCAACCATGCCGGGTAAATGAGCGCTATGGCCTGAAAGCGACAGTCGATTGCTGTCGTTATAAGTGCCGCCATTGACCTGCAGCCTCATGCGGCAGGATAATTGCCCGTTTTCAGCACCGAGGTCATTAGTGAAGCACAGCATAAATTTGGTCGCAATTGCCGCCCTTTTTATCTCTTCATACTTTGCTCTGACGCCGCATGCGATAGGGGCCACCAGAGTCGAGTTTGTGCTGCATAGCTTCGGAGGGTCCCCGGAAGATGGCAAATACCCAATGGCAGGACTAGTTTTTGACAAAGTTGGAGCCGCCTATGGAGCCACGACCCAAGGCGGCTCCTATGGGGCGGGTGTGATTTTCAAACTCACGCCTGTTGACTCTTCGTGGAGAGAAACGGTGCTTTACGATTTTCATGGAACGACTGACGGGGCGAGTCCTTACGGTGGTGTGGTTCTTGACCATTCGGGAAATCTCTACGGGGAGACAATAGGAGGAGGGACAGGAACCTGCTTCTACCAGAACGTCAGCGGTTGCGGTGTCGTCTATGAGCTGACGCCGCCTTCACAGAGGGGCGGCAGTTGGAAGGAATCCGTGGTCCACACATTTACTGGTGGGAACGACGGTGCTACTCCGTCGGGGAATCTAACGTTTGACAAGTCGGGGGATCTCTTTGGCACTACACTTTTCGGTGGAGACCTCCAAGAGGGCACGGTTTTCAAACTGGTGCGTTCGGGTCGGACGTGGACTGAAGCAGTTCTCCACAGCTTTGGCAGCGTAGATGATGGAGCGGAACCTGCAGCAGGAGTAGTTTTCGATGCACACGGAAATCTTTGGGGAACGACCGTCAGCGGCGGCCAATATCTATATTGGGGCACGGTTTTTGAAATGGTTCTGTCGGCGGATGGAGATTGGACAGAAAGCGTTTTGTATAGCTTCGACAATGGAACGGACGGTGGGCAGCCCGCAGCGGGACTAATATTCGACCGTAAGGGAGCGCTTTACAGCACGACTCTATCGGGAGGGGTAACGGGAAACGGCACAGTTTTCGGCCTCAGCCCCCCGTCAACTAATGGCGGAGCGTGGGTCGAGAACGTTCTATACAGCTTCCAGGACGGACGAGATGGTGGGCTTCCACAAGCTGGGCTGATCTTCGACGCGGTCGGTAATCTATACGGCACAACCCACAGTGGCGGCGAGTCAGGCGCGGGTGCCGTTTTCAAGCTGACAGCGCCGGTGCAAGGAACTGGGGAATGGAATGAAACCGTCCTATACAGCTTCACCAATGGTCGGGATGGCGGGCTGCCTGATTCGAATCTAGTCCACGGGTCAGATGGTTATCTTTATGGCACTTCCTACGTTGGTGGACATTCTTACGATGGAACCGTGTTCAAGATAAAACCTTAGACTTCTCCGTTTACACTTCTCCGCTAGCACAGCAGCTGGAATCCCGTCTATTTGTCCTTCCCGCGAATCCACCTGATTGGCCTAATATCGCCATTACACTCATTGTTCGGTCGTTGGATATATGTTCGGTCTTTAGATCTATCCATGCGACTGATTTCATTTCGCGCCCGCTACTGCCGCAACCACATCAAACAAAATCCGCGGGCCGCGCCGCACTTCTTCCACGCGAATTCGTTCATCGTTTCCGTGCTCGGTGTTACCTTCTTCTTCCGTCGCGGTGTAGGGATTGAAGCCGTAGGC
>JBAPOI010000182.1:0-5039 GCA_049279555.1 Candidatus Sulfotelmatobacter sp. | reverse complement strand
AGGTGATTAGCGTGAGATTTCCAGAGGTCTTGGTCCTCAACCTCTCTGGCAAAAAAGCGGTGCCAAAAACACCGACAGGATACTTTTGTCCTTGACACCGCCTTCACTCTTATCGAGGGGCACCCGCCGTGGGCATGAAAAGGTAGGATTAGTAGGTTTGAAATCGAGGGTTCATTTAAGCATAACGTAATGCGATCGGAGGCCAAGTGATATGCAATGCCCGTCGCTTGGATGGCTAGCAAACGCTGTGACACATGCCTGGCACTGGTTCGGGGACGTAAAGGCCGGCGAATGGTTGCTGTTCTTGTCAGAGATATTCGTCGGTGTCGTCATATACCTAGAACTGGAACACAACCGATTTACTAGCTTTCTTGAAAGGGCAACCGAAAAGGATGCCGACGCTGAAAGGCGAGCAATCTACGCTTTGTATCTTAGTTTGCCGGGAACTCCGGAAGAGAAGGCAGCGGCATTCCATGAAATGATTTATAGGCAAACCGATGAAGGCACGACTCTCAAATTAAAATGCGACAACCTAATTGCACTGTTCAATGACATGGGCTTCGCATCGAATCACTGGCTATCGGGGCATTGGTTGCCCTTCAAAACAAATCGATTCATTTCTCTGTTTCCGCATGCCCCCGTATACGTGTGGAAGGTAGTTGGCCCATACATTCGCGATCGACGTGCCGCAACAGGCCCTTGGTTTGCGCGAAATTGCCTCATTTTCATCGAGCGAAGCGTGGAATACGTCCTTAAATATGGTGATGATCTCAAATTGACGCAGCCGAACGGCCAAGACGGTATAACGATAACCGTGGAAGAGATGAAGAAGATGAAAAGAGAGCTTGGAGCGCTTGTTGGCGCGAAAGCTTCTTCAAAGGGGCGCTGATCGAGCTGCTCTCCTGGATGTCGGCGTTCATCCGCGTTGATTGGTGCACCCACTGGATTCGCCCCGGAAAGACTACGAGATGCGAAAAGGGTTTACGAGAAAACCACAACCGGACGAGCCCGCGACGCCAGTCAAGAACTACATCACGCCGAGCGGGCTTGAGCGCCTCAAAGATGAGCACCGGTTTCTGCTCACCAGGGAACGCCCGGCCGTGACGGAGGTGGTGGCGTGGGCTGCCGGCAACGGCGATCGCAGTGAAAACGCCGACTATCAGTACGGCAAGCGGCGGCTGCGGCAGATCGATGGGCGGATTCGCTTTCTCACCAAGCGAATCGAAGCCGCGGAGGTGGTGGACCCGGAAGTTCCCAGAGCGCGGCAGGCGGCCACGAGGGCATTCTTCGGAGCCACCGTGCGCTATGCCAATGCCGCGGGAGTGGAGCGGGTGGTGAGCATCGTGGGCACCGACGAAATCGATCTCAACCGCAACCACATCAGTTGGGTGTCGCCTCTGGGGCGCGCGTTGATGAAGTCGGCAGCGGGTGATAGCGTAGTCCTTCCATTGCCGGGCGGCACGGAGCACCTCACCGTATTAGATGTTCGTTACGAGCGCATTGCCGTGGAACCGTTCCGTGAACCAACTGGATCCGAGGCCTCAGCAAAGGGACTCCCTCGCCGACGCTAATCCACCTGACGAACCGCCTGACGAAAAAAGAGACGAAACGGCACAGGTGGTGAAAGAACGACGACCGTAATAGCACGCTATCGGCTTTTGGCAAGCGACAGGAGATGAGTTGAGTCCTCATAAACACGCTTGTAGGCATTCACGGAGCGACACCGGAATTGTCGGTAATCCGGAAGGTACGCCGGTTCACCCTCGGCAGGCTCGCCCGTAGCGCGTTCCCTCCCGTTTCCCCATGCTATAATCTTGTATTCTCAAACGCTTAGGGCGCGGAGGATTGTATCGATAAACGTTTTATCCGGACAAATGACCGTATTCGAGCGCGCGAAATTCGCGTGATTGGCGATGAAGGTGAACAGATTGGCATTATGCCTCCCTTCGAAGCCCTTAAGATGGCGCGTACCAAGAACTTGGACCTGGTCGAGATTTCACCCACCGCGCAACCTCCCGTATGCCGCATCATGGATTACGGGAAGTATCTCTACCAGCAGGAAAAGAAAGAGCGGGAAGCCAAGAAGCATCAGAAGACGATCACGGTCAAAGAGGTCAAGGTCCGCATCAATGTGGACGACCACGATTACGAGACCAAGAAGAATCACGTCCTCCGCTTTCTGGATGAGGGAGACAAGGTAAAAGCAACCATCTTCTTCCGCGGGCGCGAAATGACCCGCACCGGTCTTGGCCGGCAAATCCTTGAGCGCTTAATCAAGGACGTGCAGGACCAAAGCATCGTCGAATTCCGGCCACGCCAGGAAGGCAACACGCTCCACGCGATTCTGGCGCCGAAGAAGTCGGCCCAGGAACGCGAGAAGGAAAAAGAGAAAGAAGCCAAGCAAAAAGCGAAGCAGGAAAAACACGAGAAGCTGTTGCTCGAGAAACAGCAGCAGGAAAAGCTCGGGCAGGGAGCCACGGTGGCGGAGAAAATGGGTCCGGAAAAAGAAACCCCCCCGGCGCCAGCAGCCGCTGCTGCAGTAGGTTCTCCAAATCCTACGCCGCAAGCGTAAGTGTTTTGATAGCGAGCCAAATTCAGGGAGCTAAATTCACGGGGCTAAAACTACTGGCTAAATTCAGGGTGGAGCAGGGCCTTTTGGCCCTGCGTTGCGGCTCTGCAATGATTTTGGGCTTTAGCCCCTGAGGTACGTCAGTCAAGCCCTTAGACGGTGAATGGATTCTAGCCGCCGATGCAATCGCATCGCGCCAAAAGATTCCAATTGAATTCAAGAAACTGACGGCTAACAAAAGACGGCCGGCAGTGAATCAGAGGACTTATGCCGAAATTGAAAACGCACAAGGGCGCCGCCAAGCGCTTCAAGAAAACGGCCAACGGCAAGGTGAAGCGCGGGCATTCCGGCCTGCGTCACATGCTGTCGTCCAAAGCCAAGAAACGCAAACGCAAGTTGGGCACGGCCACGCTGGTCAGCGATGGCGATCTCCGCAAAGTAAAACGGATGATTCCCTATCAGTAAGAGCTATTGTTGATTTTTTGATTGCGGATTGTTGATTGACGCTCTACGGCATCTGTCGAGGGTTTTAATCAGCAATCAAAAATCATCAATCAACCATTGCTCCAGGCGCGTGAAGAGGTCAGAGATCGCCGCAAAGGCGAATCATCCTTACCTCCAGCCGCCAGTACATAGAAAGCAAAAAGGAGAAACCCATGCCACGTGTAAAACGCGGAACCAAACGCCGCGCCAAGCGCAAGAAAATATTAGACCGCGCGAGCGGATACTTTCTCACCAAATCAAAACTCTACCGCTCCGCCAAAGAGGCCGTCGAACGCGGCCTGAAGTTCAGTTTTTCAGGACGGAAGCAGCGCAAGCGGCAGTATCGCTCGTTGTGGATTGTGCGCATCGGTGCCGCGGCAAAGCTGAACGGGATCAGCTACAACCAGTTTATTCACGGGCTGAAGAAAGCTGGAGTGGAACTGGATCGCAAGATTCTGGCGGACCTGGCGGTGAAGGATGCGCCCGCGTTTAAGAGCCTGGTTGAACAGGCCAAGGGCGCGCTGGCGTAGCGGCCGAGCGCTGGTCTTCGTGAAACCGGGAAGGGCACGGCCTTCAGCCGTGCCGAATTGCCGATCTTAACTTTACAACTTGTCATTCCGAGCGAGGAATCTGCTTTCGGAGGCAGTGGCAGAGATTCCCTGCCGAGCCGAGGGTGTGATTTAGCCAATAGGGATCCTTCGGCTTCGTAAACCGATTCGCGAAGCGAATCGGTTTACTTCGCTCAGGATGACAATTCTTCTACAGCGAGCTTGGCTGGCATGGCGTATAGCGTTTCCAAATTGACGGATTATTCGGCATCGGCGCTGGAACGCGACTGCGCTGAACTGCTGTCCGCTCTGCACGAGGAAGCTTCCTCGGCGAAGAACGAAGCCGATTGGAAGGCTTTCCACGATCGATGGCTTGCCCGCAAGAGTGGACTGCTTACGCAAGTAAATGATGTGTGGCTGAAAACAGCGCCGAAAGACGCCAAACGTGAAGTCGGTCGGCAAGTCAACGAAATTAAGTTAGAAGTCAAACACGTGATCCAGAAGACTGCGAACCGGCTGAACGAATGGGCGACTACAGCGCTGGCGACAGTATCGCCGGAGTCCGTCGACATCTCTCTGCCTGGCGTGCGTCGTCCCATCGGCGCCGAGCATCCGGTCATCAAAACTACGAACGAGATGGTTCGAGTCTTTCAAAAACTTGGCTACTCGGTTGCCGACGGTCCTGTGGTTGAGACGGATTACTACAACTTCGAGGCGTTGAATTTTCCTCCGAATCATCCGGCGCGGGATACGCAGGATACTTTGTTCATCGCAGGGCAGCAGTCGAAGGTGCAACGGGAGCGGTTGCTGCTGCGGACGCACACTTCTCCGGTGCAGATTCGGACGATGGAGAAGATGCGGCCGCCAATCCGGATTGTGATTCCCGGGACAGTGCATCGCAACGATCCTCCCGATGCGAGCCACTCGCCGATGTTTCATCAGATTGAGGGTCTCGCGGTCGATACCAACATCACGTTTGGCGATCTGAAAGGCACGCTCGACCACGCGATGAAAGAATTCTTTGGATCGAGCGTGAAGACGAGCTTTCGTCCGTCGTTTTTTCCCTTCACTGAGCCGAGTGCGGAAATGTACGTTTCGTGCTTCATTTGTGGTGGGAGCGGAAGACGCGGAAGCGATCCCTGCCGTCCGTGCAAGCAGACGGGATGGATCGAGATTCTCGGCTGCGGCATGGTCGACCCGAATGTGTTCGAGTTTGTGAAGGACAACGGGTATGACCCGAAAAAAGTTTCGGGATTCGCGTTTGGCATGGGAGCGGATCGGATCGCTTTGTTGAAGTATGGGGTGGATGATTTGCAGTTATTCTTTCAGGGGGATGTGAGGTTCTTGGAGCAGTGGGCATAGCTATCGTAATTGACTGTCTGCGTCGTGCGAACTCCTCGACACGTCGTTTTCGGTACCCAGTTACAGGGGTCCTTCGC
>JBAPOI010000181.1:0-7298 GCA_049279555.1 Candidatus Sulfotelmatobacter sp. | reverse complement strand
TCGAACTGGAGAGCAAAAAGGCAATGGAGACTGGCAGTCTGACGTTGACCGCCACGGAAGAATTAATCGCGGGCGTTTGGTCGAGTCTGTTGGGCAAGTCAGAGATTGGACGCGCCGATAACTTCTTCGATCTGGGTGGACACTCATTGATGGTGATACAGATGTTGTCGCGGCTTCAGTTCGCGGACCATTACGCCCATCGACCACCCGTCAGAAACAATGTGGTGCATGGTGACCAGCAACACATGCTCGTCTTCGGCCAAACGGGAGGAGAGAGTTTTTGTCGGAACTGGCGACTGCCGGCTGGTTGCAATTGATGCGGCGACCGGCGAACAACTCTGGGAAGCGAAGGTTTGCGAACCAACCCAGACCGGAATCACCAACGCTCCGCACGTCGCGAAAGGCAAAGTCTTCATCGGCTACAACGGCTCTGATGACGGCGTACGCGGATCGATTGTTGCCTATGACACCAAGACTGGAAAAGAACTGTGGAGATTCTGGACGGTGCCTGGCGATCCGAAGAAGCCATTCGAATCGGCTGCGCTGCGAGACATTGCCGCAAAAACCTGGCCTGCCGGCGACACGTGGCGCATGGGTGGCGCCGATGTTTGGACCGCAATCACCTACGATCCGGTCACTGATTACGTAATTTTCGGAACTGCAGGGGCGGGAGCAGATTATGGTGAGTTGTCTGCAATCCGCGCCGAAGGTGACAAGCTTTTTGCCGGCTGCATCGTCGCAGTCAAGGCCGAGACCGGCAAGTATGTGTGGCATTACCAGACCAGCGCGTCGGGAATGCAGACGGAAAACAATCACATCGTGATCGCCGATCTCGTGATCCATGGCGAGAAGCGGCACGTGGCCATGACCGTTCCAAAAAACGGCTTCTATTACATTTTAGATGCGCAGACCGGCAAGCTGCTTTCGGCCAAGCCAATCGTGAAGGTGAACTGGGCGACCTCGATTGATATGAACACCGGCAAAGCCGTCGAAGTACCGGCTTCGGATGGTGGCGGGAAGCAATGGACAGTCCACAACTGGTGGCCTATGAGCTACAACCCAGTTAGCGGTCTGGTTTACATTCCAGCGACGGATCGCAAGCCAGGTTCGCATGCCGCCGTCGAAACTGGCGAGTGGATGCAGCAAACCGAAGGCCGGCTAGTCGCTTGGGACCCTGTCAATCAGTCGGAACGCTGGTCGGTCGAAGAGGAAATTGCTACTAACGGCGGCGTGTTATCGACCGCTGGAAATCTCCTATTTCAGGGTCAGGGCTCGGGCGAGTTCGCGGCCTACGCGGCGGATTCGGGAAAGAAAGTTTGGACTATTGATACTGGCTCGGCGATCGAATCGATTCCTGTCACGTACAGGGTGGACGGGGAACAGTATGTGATGCTGCCGGTGGGATGCGGATCAGGATCACGGCTATTCGCTCCGGCGTGGACAATGGCCACGCCGCGATCGAAGCGCGGACCTTCACGCATTTTGGTATTCAAGCTGGGCGGCAGTGTTCCCTTCCCAACTCCGCCGGATGTTGTGCCGCCCGTGCCCAAGCCCCCGGCTGAGCGCTGGGATTCAGCAATGATTCAGGAAGGCGCGAAACTCTACAAAACATTTTATTGCGACGGGTGCCATTCCCCCAGGCTCGACGGCAGCGGCGCTTGGGTATTGAACGGTGCGATCCCCGACCTGCGTTACGCTCCGCTCGAAGTGCACGCGAAGTGGTACAGTATCGTGCTCGGGGGAACGCGCTGGGTAAATGGCATGCCGGGGTTTGCCGATCCGCCTAAGTTTGCTTTCCCACATCTGCGCATGACGACCAAACAGGCAGATGCGATTCATGCTTACGTGATCGACGGTGCGTGGAAGGCTTATAACGGAGAACACGACACTTCGACAGCAGCGCCGTCGTATAAGAAATGAAGATGATTCGAAGTCAGAGGGCCGCGGAAAGGTTCAGCCATGAGCCCAAATAACGGAAATAATTGGCTTGACTCATCCATTTTGCTATCAAGGAGTTCCGCAGTTGCAGGGCAGATCATTTGCCCTCGCTCGTGAGCACCTGCACCGCCGGTTTGTCTTGCTTTCTTAGAATCTCACCTGCCAGAAACAAGTCAGTGAGAAGAGCGCGGAGATGGATGGAAGCATTTCAGATTGTCGATCAATTGGGAACTAATTATGGGTTGGGCCAGAACTAGCTGAATGGCAGCAAGAGAATCGCGAGCATCGCGATCAAGCACGGCAAAGAACGCCAGGTAGTTGTCAGCCTAAAGGGCCGCAGGATTGATACCTCTAGTGACTATCCGACGAACGAAATAAATCTCCTCGGTTGCCTAAAAGACATTGCCGGGCGCGAGCTCACGCAGCCGGTAGCGCAGCAATTTTCCGGCTGCGGTCTTAGGCAGTTTATCCACGAATTCGATATGTCGCGGGTACTTGTAGGGCGTGATCCGATGTTTGACGAACTCCTGCAGTTCGCGCGCGAGATCAGGAGTAGCTGCGATGCCTTCCCGAAGCACGACGAACGCTTTAGGGGTTTGGAGTTCCGTATCTTCTCGATAAGCGACCACTGCAGCTTCCAGGACGCACTCGTGTTCAATGAGGGCGCTTTCGACCTCAACTGGGGAAACCCATTGACCTGACACCCGGAACATATCGTCTGAACGACCCGCATACCAGTAGTAGCCGTCTTTATCTCTCCAATATTTGTCGCCGGTGAAGAACCATTTCCCACGCATACGCTCAGCCGTTAGCTGTCGGCGGTTCCAATAACAGGCCGAGATGCTGTCTCCCGCCACAAGAAGATCGCCAATTGTGCCCGGCGGAACTTCGTGATCGTCCACATCGACGATGCGCAGTCTGTAACCGGGCACTGCACTCCCTGTGCTGCCAGGCTTCACGTTGCCAGGCCGCGCGGATAAATAAATATGAAGTACCTCAGTGGAACCTATACCATCCAGAATCTCTATGCCAAACTTCCGCTGCCACCTGCGGAAAATTTCAGCCGGAAGTGGTTCCGCGGCGGAGATAGCGAGTCGAACACTGTCCAAGCAGTACGATTCTTTCTCGGCTTCTTGGAGCATCTGGGCATACAACGTTGGCACAGAGAAGAAGAGCGTCGGCCGGGCGGCCTGACCAATTCCTAACACCGCTTTGGCTTGCGCTTTGCCCGAAAATAATACTGTGCTCGCCCCAGCATAGAAAGGAAACATAAGGCCATTGCCCAGTCCATAGGCATGGAAGAGTTTGGACGACGAGAATGTTATGTCATCGGGGCCGATACCCAAGACTTCTATCGCATAATTCCTGCAGCAACAGATCCAGTCATAGTGCAGGTGTACCGCTGCCTTCGGACGCCCGGTGCTCCCCGAGGTCCACAACCAGAACGCAATGTCCTCCTTCCTTGTCTTTGCGGCAGCCAGTTCGGGCGAATTCTGGGCAAGCCACTCATCCCAATGCAGGCAACCGGATTGAGGTCGCCAACGACAATGACGTGTTGGAGAAAATGGTGCGCGCTTATAGCTGGCGCAACTTCTGCAGAGAGCGTTGAATGAACGATCAGTATTCGTGCTTCACTTTCGCTGAGGAAGTAGTCATAGTCCGGCGCTCGTGCGAAAGTACTCGTCGGGACGGCCACAGCCCGGATTTTCATGACGGCGAAATACGCAACAGCGAACTCCGGGCAGTCGGGCAGCAATAACAATACCCGTTGCTCCTCTTGCAAACCCAGCTTCAACAGTCCATTCCCGGCGCGGTTTACGTCTGCAGCCAAATCCCCGTAGGTGCGAACCGAATCGCCGCATCGGATGGCTGCTTTCTGAGCGCGGCCTTCTCTGATGTGACGGTCCAGAAACTGACCCGTCAGATTAAAGAAGATCGGATCTCCTGGCGTCTCACTCATAGTCGCTCTCTGGCTCACAGGGACTTTCTGCTACTACCTGATTACACAGGCCATTGCGCCATTGTTCATTGCTTCTTATGGGAGGCATTGTATACAGTTCCGTCAATAAATAGGACTCATCTCTTTGCTATTGCTGATCGCTCAATATCTCTTATTGACCCACCGACACTCGCCGGGTTCCGCGAAGAGGCCACTAGGGCGGAGCGAACTCAAACAATTTACCGACTGGAATGATGGCTAGCCGGAAACCGAGCTCAATTTTCAAATTCTATCGCCAGGCAACAAACTCGGCGGCATCTCGGATGAAGCCGTGACGTTTCTCGATGTAAAACGGTGTGTGATAAATTATATGGAATCGCACACCCCGACAGGTGTTTTTTCTGGGTTTTGCCCGCCCGATGAATGTTTAAGGGGATCTGTTTATGGCTGCAGCACCCGTTCCCACTGCAACCGTTCCCACTCCAGCCGTCGAGCATCCCCTGCGCAACCCAAACTATCGCCTCTGGCTGATTGGCAACACAATTTCGCTTGTGGGGGACCAGTTTTATCTGGTGGCCCTGCCCTGGCTCGTCTTGCAGCAGACGGGATCCGCTGTGGCCATGGGCGCAATCATGATGACAGGCGCTATTCCGCGCGCTCTTCTCATGCTTCTGGGTGGCGCCGCCAGCGACCGCATATCCGCGCGCAAGATCATGATGGCCACGGCCACGGCGCGCACCATCTGTGTTACCGTGATCGGCGTTCTAGTCGGGCTGCGCGTTTTGCGGACGTGGGAGCTGTACGCTCTGGCGGTTGCTTTTGGCGTGGCCGATGCATTTGCCATTCCCGCAGGATTGGCCTATCTGCCCGCGCTGGTGCAGCGCGAGCAACTGGTCGCGGCACAGTCGGTCAGCCAAAGCGCGACGATGTTGAGTACCATTGTCGGTCCAGTTCCAGCAGGATTTGTGATCAAAACGCTGGGAGTGGCGTGGGCCTTCTTCGTAGACGCAATCAGTTTCCTGTTTATCATCGGCGCGCTGTGGAAGTTGCCCGATCCACCGAAATCTGAGGCTCCCCGGAAAGCGGTGCTGCACTCGATTGCAGAGGGAATCGCGTACGTAGTAAAAGATGTGCCCCTGCGCTCGTTGATGCTGCTGATCACGATCATAAACTTCTGCATTGCCGGACCGGTTGTGCTTGGTCTCGCGTACTTGAGCAAGACGAGGTTCGGTTCGCCTGCCGTGTACGGCATTATGGTCTCAGCTATTGCCGCAGGAATGCTGCTGGGTGCGCTGCTGGCCGGAGTGTGGAAGATTCGCAGGCGCGGCGTCATGATTCTTCTGGCCTCAGTGATGTTGGGCGTTTGCCTGGGATCCATCGGGCTGATGGGAAGAGTGTGGAGCATCGCCAGCATGCTGCTGGTGATGGGCGCAATGGCGGGAATGGTCAACATCCACATCTACGCCTGGGCGATGCAGCGGATCGATGCCGATGTGCGCGGGCGGGTAGCGAGCGTGCTCATGCTTGCCTCCTATGGAGTAGCACCCATCTCCCTCGCGGTGGCAGGATTCCTAGTTGCGTGGAACCTGAAGTTCATGTATCTGCTGGCTGGTGGAATCATGCTGCTGGCTACCGCCGGAGCAGCCTTCCAGAAGCCAGTGCGGGAGATTGAGTAAGCGATCACAAGTTGGTAGCGGTTCACCGAAAAAGCGGGGAAGTCAGCGGACTTCACCGCATCATTGGTTTGTAATCGCATTGCATTCGCCTGACGGAGTCTTCGAAACCGAACTGCCAACGAGCCCTTCAATAAATAGGAAAATCAAAACGAAGATTCGGAATTCAACATCGATTCTGGGGGCATTCGTGTTGGTTCGCTGAGGTTCTTGTGGGGAGTGTGCTTTTGACGATTCTGGAGAGCTCTTTTGGTACTCAGGATCTTCTTAGAAGCGAGTTTGTGTCTCCTAGACCGAGTTCACTCTCCGGCCCCCACGATTCGGTGGAACCCTATGCGCAAGTCCGCCATTCTTCGACACAATCGAATCGAGCACGGTTTTGCTAAGAATAGCCGGAACGTTCAGGCCGCTACCGGAGGCAGATGTTTGACAAACCTCATCCGGCATCCCTTGCTGTCAATCAACGGGTCATGGCCGGACAGACGTTGAACTGAAAAATTCCAGCGGAGACGCCTGGGCTTTGGGCGTCGTCTTTGGCCACTTAACAAAAATGTCGCATCAACGACTTGGTTCCAACGACGCGGCGCAAAGATCCCGCAATGTCTCACGGTGTGGCGATACCGCTTCGGGATGTGCTGCGCCCAGCGGTCGATGAACTCGTTTACCGTGCACACCACCGTCACAGGTCGCTTTAGGCGTTTATCCTTGTACCAATACGAAACCAGTCCGTTCGAAACATCCTGAATGCGGCGTTCCGCGATAGGCGGCCGCCTGGCGTAACGTCCCGCATAAAGTAAGAAGTGCTCCTTACTGTGGAAGAATCGAACGTGGACGCTCCACCACCGGCCTTCTTCGCGCCTCAGCAGATGTTCTAGTTCCCTGTTGGTCAAAGTTGAGACTAGGCGGCCGGCATGAAGCGCCGTGCGCAATAGCGCGATAACTAGCCGTTTCCAGCTTCGCATAATCGCGTTATTGAAGAAGATTCTCGATTCCTCCGATTGGCTCCGAGTTCGTAAGTCTCTGGCAAACACCAGTGCATGCACATGTGAGTTGAACTCCAATTTTCCATTGAATGTGTGGAGTATCGGCATAACTCCGACATCGATGCCTTTGTACACCTTGCCATAAATCATGATGGCACTCGCTGCAACACTGGGAAGTTCGCGAGTGAGATGAGGATTCGCCGAAAAGAGCTCCCACAGTGTGTCGGGCATGCTGAGAGTCATGCCCATGTATGGACCCTCTGGCAGAGCGCACCGTCGTTCTGCTGCCAGTGGATCGTAGCCCACTGGCCGCACCCAGTACAGGCAGGTGACTTGCAAGTATTACAGAAAACTGCCACCTCATTTTCGGACGCAAATACTCTCCTACCCAACGCGGGTGTCCTGCATTCCAGGGCACGCAGAAAGCGGGAGCGGACATCAGGGTCGATACCGGGATCATCCAAGTGCTGACGCCCCTCGATTAGGATGGTTCTCAGACGACTGGTTTTGATATCTACTTCAGTTGAAGCCATCGTTCCCCCCTGGCTTTGAATTTTATTCACCAGATCCTTCCCGACAAGGATGACGGTTTCTCGGCTTTCCGTGCACCGAACGTGAACTTGTCCGGGGTGGGCGGTCTCGAAACGTTTCAATGACTGCAGAACCTGCGAGGTCGTTAGTGATGGCGGAAGGCTTGTCTCGTTGATCTTTCTGGCAGTCTTCCGCATCGACAGTCCTTCCTCCAGCTCATTGAACGCTTTCAGT
>JBAPOI010000180.1:0-4522 GCA_049279555.1 Candidatus Sulfotelmatobacter sp. | reverse complement strand
TGACGATCGGCTACTTTCGCCAGGACGTCGAGGAAATGCAGGGCCGTTCGGTTCTGGATGAAGCGATCGCAGGCAGCGGACGCGTCGGCGATCTGCACCACGAACTCGAAGCCTTGCAGCGGGAAATGTCCGACCCCGAAAAGGCTGATGACATGGACCGCATCCTTGATCGCTTCGGTCACGTTCAGGAAGAGTACGAGCATTTAGGCGGTTACGCGCTCGAATCGCAAGCCCGTGAAGTGCTCCACGGTCTGGGATTTAAGGACGATCAGATTGACGGCGACGTGGGCGCTCTCTCCGGCGGATGGAAAATGCGGGTTGCGCTGGCACGGGTTCTGCTCGGCATGCCGGACGTATTGCTAATGGACGAACCGACGAACCACCTCGATATCGAATCCATCATCTGGCTCGAACAGTTTCTCAAGTCATTTCCTGGCGCGCTGCTCATGACTTCGCACGACCGCGAGTTCATGAATCGTCTGGTCTCAAAGATTGCAGAGATTGATGGCGGCGAAATCATTTCCTACTCGGGTGACTACGACTTCTACGAGCGCGAAAGGGCGGTGCGAGAGAGCAATCAGCAGGCGGCATTTGCCCGGCAGCAGTCCATGCTTGCCAAAGAGCAGCGCTTCATTGATCGTTTCAGGACGCACGCGGCGAAAGCGGCCCAGGTGCAGAGCCGGATCAAAGCCTTAGATAAAATCGAGAAGATCGAACTGCCGAAGAAACGCGTGGTGGTGAAGTTTGAGTTTCGTGTCCCTCCGCGATCCGGCGAACAGGTGGCCGTCCTTGAGAATCTGCACAAGAGTTACGGCCCGCGTGTGATTTACGAAGGGTTCAATCTCACCATCCGCCGCGGAGAACGCTGGGCCGTCATGGGGAGAAACGGCGCCGGTAAGACTACGCTTCTTAAAATGATTGCCGGAGCCAGTGCTCCAGATGCGGGAAGCGTGCGGCTCGGCGCCAGCCTGTATATGGGCTACTTCGCGCAGCAATCCCTGGATGTACTCAATTCCGATCTCACCGTTGCCGAACAGTTGCAACAGGATTTTCCCCAGGACAGTATCGGCTCGTTGCGGAACCTGGCAGGAGCATTTCAGTTCTCCGGCGAAGACGTAGATAAGAAGATCCGCGCACTCTCCGGCGGAGAAAAATCGCGGCTGGCAATAGCGCGCATGCTCTACAACCCGCCGAACTTCCTGGTGCTCGACGAACCTACGAATCACCTGGATCTAGCGACCAAGGAAATGCTGGTGGACGCCCTGAAGGATTTTGAAGGCACCATGATCTTCGTATCGCATGACCGCATGTTCCTTCGCGGTCTCGGCTCACGTGTGCTGGAACTGGGCGGCGAGAGCGGCACAGACCGCCATCCCACTGTTTATCCTGGGTCGTACGTTGAGTACGTGCAGAAGCTTGGACACGAGGCGCCTGGGATCTATTCGTAGGACGTTCACCCGACGTGCCAAGTGTTCCTGCGGGAACATATCGTCATGACGCATATGGGATGACGACTCTGTCATGACAGTTAAGCCCTTGGAAACATAGGATAAGTGGAAACCGGATGGGTTCGTATCAGGGCGCGGCTTCAGCCGTGCCGCCCTGTGCGCCGCATCCTCGGAGGTCGGAAGGCGCAAAGCTCGGGAAGGGCAAGGTTCGACTCGTGCCGATGAAGCCGCGATAAGGCCGCGCCTTCAGGCGCTGAGGTACGCCTTTGCGCCAAAACAGTTGGGTCAGTCCCGTCTGTCCCCATATTCCCCCCTAAGAGAAAGTGGAACCCGGTGGGTTCGTATCAGGGCACGGTTTCGGCCGTGCCGCCCTGTGCGCCGCATCCTCGGAGGTAGGAAGGCACAAAGCTCGGGAAGGGCACGAGTTCCACTCGTGCCAATAAAGCCGCAAGTAAGACCGCGCCTTCAGGCGCTGAGGTACGCCTTTGCCGACAAAACAATTGGGCCAGTCCCGTCTGTCCCCGTATTTCCCGTATTTCTTGTCCCCGTATTTCTTGAAGCCTATCTGGAATGTTTCAGGACGAAAGACCCATCTGCCGTGCCAGGAGTCGGGTTTCTCCCGGTCCCGGTCTGCGCGACCCGATGACCGGTAGCGACGGACCTTTTGTAACTCCCTCGCAGCTAGTTGTTGCCATAGAGCGGCACCATGAGGTACTTACGGTCGCGCTGCGGGTCGAGCTGCGGGCCACCGTTGAGTTGATAGAGATGATTGACCGACTCGACCTTCTTTGCGTAGTCATCGCTGTAGTAGCCGGCGGCGTCCTGAAGGATGTTGCAAGGGTTGCCGTTGAAGGCGCCTGTTATGCCGAGAACCGTGGCGAGTAGAGTTCTGCCGCCGGGCCCGGCTACGACATCGAGAATATAGTCGCAGACGGATTTTCCAGCGTGTCCATTTCCCCAGTCGCCCTTATAGTCGAAGAGCATGGCATGGTATCGGGGTTCGTTCGCGACCGCCAGCGACCGCCAGGTCTCCCAGGGCGTGCCCGCGGCCGTATGGTCCGTCAGTTGATCACCAAGGACAAGCTTGTACACATGTTTGCCGGCGGTGGCCCATAAGCCGTGCGACCCCGAGGCCGAATAGACAATGGGATGGCCGCCCTGCCATTGCAGCTCCCCACCCGTGTTCTGCGTGGCGCCTTTGAAGAATTTGAACACCTCGAGAAGCCACCCCGACACTTCAGCATCGCTCGCGCCCGAACCGTTATCGTTCGGCCTACTGGCCCAGGAGATACTGCCATCGGGGGCAGTCTTCGGTACATAGGTCGTCGCCATCTCCGGCTCGTCGTTGCCGTGCGCGCCGACATGCACTTCGACCGGCTCACCGCCGACATAGCGAATCGACATCAGTTCCCAATCTGCAACGTGATCGTCGAACTCCTTCCGTCCGCTCGGGGACAGACAGTTATCGGCCGGCGCAAAGAGCGGGCATCCCATCTTTCCCTGATTGTAGGGATAGAAGGTTGTGTACTGAGCTGTGAAGCTTGTCCGGCTAGAGATGTCGTAGGTGAAGACGTACACCGGAACCGGGCTTACGGCAGTCGGCTTCTGCCCTGCGAAAAAAGGCAGGATGGTGTACGGACCCTTCATGGGCTGGTTGGTTGTGAGCGCGCAGCGGGAATCATTGGAGTCGGGCTTCGTCAGCGCTTGCCAGGATGGGAAATCCGCGGCCTGCAGTACCGGTCGGCTTGACCCCGGCAGGGGCACGACGTCTTTGTTGACGCGCGCTCCATCGCATTCAAGATGCACGTTTTGTGCGAAGAACTCCAGACTCGACGGCATAAATCTTTCGTCTGGATGAAGGTAGATGAGAGGCGCATGTTGCGCGACGATGTCGGGGTCGGGCGAAGCCAGATCGGCGACCTCTTCCGGGCTAAGAGCCCGATTGTGAATCGTGATATCGCGCACAGTACCATTCAGAATGCTGCTTGCTGACTTGTCGGTCATTGCCGCACGGGCGGTAGACTCTGGAATGGTCGGAGAGAGGAGATAGATATTCTTCAGATAAGGTGCGGTCAGAAAATCGATCGTGCCTTTCCTGTCTGAGCGGCCATTGATATAAAGAGCGTACGATTTGCTGGCGAGGTCGACGGTGATGGCGACGTGGACCCATTGATGCGCTTCGATGGTAGCGTTCGAGGTAACGCCGAAGATCGGCCCCGCGTCCTGTACGGGGTCCGGTCCAACCAAGGAGAGCCGGGCCGAATTCATAATGAACACGATTTGATGCGACTGGCGCGTTACCCAAAAACCGGCGAATGCAAGCCCACTGGGATACTCGGCGAGATTGACTGGCGCTGCGCCGCCGACCGAAGGCGCTGTGAAAGATTTTACGAATAGCCAGCCGGATACTGTGTAACCCGTGCTTCCGGCCTCGAATGCACTTTGATAAAACGCCTCCGGGGGCGGCCCAATATATGGCTTATAGCCGCTGAAGGACAGGATCGCACCCGCCCTTGACAGTTCTGCCCCCGCCACCGGACCCGTGGCCGCGAAGCCAACCGGGGCCGGAGCAATGATATCTCGATGATTGCCACTTAAATCGCTCCCATCTTCCAACAATGGATATTCCCCAAGCAGCCCCTTATCGACCGTCGACGCAATGCACGGCCGGCCTTGGAGCGTGAGAAACGAGAGGCAGATGGAGTAAGCGGCAATTCGAAACGTACTGGAGAACATGGGTGACCTCCACAGAAATTGATAGGCTGTAAACCCATAACTCGATCGACTGGACCGAACAGGGTGCTCACAGGGAAGAAACCGGATGATCGCACGAGCGTAGCACGAGCGCCGCAGTGGCAGCGAGAATAATCTCGAATAGATGCGGGACCTCGCGCAGTCCCGATTGGCGGGTGGCCCGGGCTTTGATCGCGCAGACATCAACAACATAGCGGGTGCCCCTCGATAAGAGTGAAGGCGGTGTCAAGGACAAAAGTATCCTGTCGGTGTTTTTGGCACCGCTTTTTTGCCAGAGAGGTTGAGGACCAAGACCTCTGGAAATCTCACGCTAATCACCT
>JBAPOI010000179.1:0-31673 GCA_049279555.1 Candidatus Sulfotelmatobacter sp. | reverse complement strand
GTCAAATCTACTAGGTGCTATTCGCAAGGGAGACAGGGCGATTAACAGTCCTATGCAGAGAGCTGCCGTCGAACTGCGAGCAGGAATCTAGAGATTGTCCAAGGCAGAAGCAGGAGTCAGAAGGCTGTTGCGACTGCCTGTTTTGACAGGCGACTGAGCGACGCAGCATCAGTATTGTGCATTTGAAAATGCTCAGTTTATGGATGTGGCGAGCCTTCAAAGTGTTGAATGGCGCTGCATTCCCGCCGTTAAACTAAGGATCCCGTAACGGTTACGTTGAGGGCTGAGAGGAGGCTGATACGAAATCACCGAATGCAACTTTGCGGTGTCTCATAGCGATTCTCTGCATCATCGTCCTTTTACCAGGCGACACCCTGGCATACAAATCGTTCCGTTCGCAGGAACCCGCGCCCTCGCCACAGACTCAAGCTACCAAGATTCCACCTGAGCAGTTAGATTCCCTCGTGGCGCCGATCGCCCTGTATCCAGACCCATTGTTGGCCCAGACCCTGGCGGCATCCACTTATCCACTCGAAATCATTCAGCTCCAACAGTGGCTACAGCAAAACAAGAATTTGAAGGACAAAGCTCTCGCCGATGCGGTGGCGAAACAGCAATGGGATCCAAGCATCCAGGCCCTGGCCGCCTTGCCCGATGCAGTAAAGCGCTTAGCCGACGACATTCAGTGGACCACCGACCTCGGCAATGCGTTTCTGGCGCAAGAAGCTGATGTGATGGAGGCCGTGCAGCGCATGCGCAAGAAAGCCCAAGAGAAGGGTAATTTGAAATCGACCGAGCAACAGAAGGTGGAAACCAAGGTCATCGAAACCCAGCCTGTGATTGTTATCGAGCAAGCCAACCCTCAAGTGGTGTATGTGCCTTCGTACGATCCCTGGCTCGTGTACGGCTCACCGCTCTATCCTTACCCGCCCATTTACTATCCACCGGCGGGGTACTACGCCGCGGGGATGGCAATCTCTTTCGGCGTCGGCATAGCGATGGGAGCATTCTGGAGTGGAGGCTGGGGGTGGGGCTGCGGCTGGGGCGGCAATAACGTCTACATCAACCACAACAACAATTTCAATCGCAACACGAACATCGGTGGAGGGAACCGCAACAACATTGGCGGAGGTGGCCGCAATAACATCGGCGGCGGCAACCGTAATGATATCGGGGGAGGCAACCGTGGCGGATTAGGTAACTCGACTTTACCAGCTCGCGGTGGCAATGCAGGCGATAGATGGCAGCACAACCCGGCACATCGCGGTGGTGCACCGTATCGAGACCGGGCGACCGCGGACAGGTTTGGGGGCACGACGCGTGGTGGTGCTCTTTCCTTTCGCCAGGCCGCTGCGCGGCAACAGCTTGGGCGGCAAGGCGGCAATCTGTCCAGCAACGGCGCCAGAGGCGGCGGCATAGGCAACCAGGGTGGGGGAGCAGGGTTTGGCAACAGGGCAAGCGGCGGTGGAGCGGATCGTATCGGAGGCCGGGATCTTTCGCGCAGCGGTGGCGGGAATCGAGATGCCTTCGGAGGCGGCTCCCGCGGATACAACGGATCAAACGCCCGCGCCAGCGGCAGTCGCGGTGCCTCCAGCATGCAACGCGGAGGTTTCAGTCGCGGTGGAGGAGGTTTCAGTCGTGGGGGCGGCGGTGGGCGGCGCAGATAGATCATTTACATCGCCGAAACGCAAATTCACAGGAGCACAAAATGAAATTAAAGGGTGCGAATGAAAGTCTTTCACGTCCTCTCTGGATCGTTGGCGTATGTGCCTTGGTATGTTTATCCGCCTCCGTTCTTTCCATTGCACAGCAATCGACAACGAAGGAATATCCCTCTGTTACTGCTGCCCCTGCCGCGGTTGCCAGAAGATTTGACACTCCGCAACAGGCTGCCGACGTACTCATCGCGGCAGCCACGAAGTTCGATGTTACCGAGCTGTTTCAGATTTTTGGACCCGGCGGAGAGGACATTGTATTTAGCGGGGAATACGCTCAAGACCAGCAGCACGCCGCCAATTTTGTTGCTGAGGCCCACGAAAAACTCAGCATTTCCGTGGATCCAAAGAGCGGGAATCGGGCATTTCTCCTCGTTGGCAATGAGGACTGGCCATTTCCGGTGCCACTTGTGAAGAGCGGTGACAAGTGGTCCTTTGATGCCAAAGCGGGCCGGCAGGAACTTCTCTATCGCCGCATCGGTGCCAACGAATTGGACGCAATTCAAATCTGCGAGGGCTATGTGGATGCCCAGCATGAATACGCCCTTCAACCTCACGAAGGTTATGACGTGAACCAGTACGCTCAGCGCATCATCAGCGCATCCGGTAAGCAGGATGGACTGGCCTGGCAAAATTCCGATGGCACTTGGAGCGGTCCCATCGGCGAAAAGATTGCCCGCGCCATCGAACAGGGCTATACCATTCAATCCGAGCCGTACCACGGCTATTTCTTTAAGATTCTGAAAGGACAGGGGACCGCTGCGCCGCTGAGCGAGATTGATTTCGTGGTGAAAGGTGTGATGATCGGGGGCTTCGCGCTGGTCGCGGCGCCGGCCGAATATGGGGTAACCGGAGTGCGGACCTTCATCGTTAGCCATGACGGTGTCGTCTATGACAAAGACTTCGGAGCCAAAACCCTCGACGAGTTTCAAAAGATGGAGCGGTTCAATCCAGACAAGTCCTGGACGCCCGTCGCCGAGGAAGATGTAGAGTAACAGCCGAAACAACATTTCCTCTTCATAAGTCAGTGCTCCTCGAGACCGGCTCTTCGTTGATGTGATCCCAGCACCTCGCAACTACGCCCAAGGAAAGCATGGGTGTCGCGCATAGATGTGGTTCCTCACGATGAGCGCTCTGATCACCGGCATAAGTAACAGTTCCGGCATAAGTAACAGTTCTAGTGCACAGAACCCCGTTCTATCGTTTTAAGGTGCTGGCAAATTTCTGTGCTTTATTAGTTTTGCTGTTGCTCCTTCCCGGCAAGGCTCGCACGCAGGACTTTTCTTCGGTTTACCCTGAAGAACCGAAGTCAATCCATGCAGAATCTGCGCCCCCTGTTCTACAGTTCGAGGCCCTCCCGTGCGCCGATTGCCAATACACTTACCCAAAGCCGCTAACGCGGTTCCCTTCGTCACATCCAGAGTCACCTTTCAGCAGTTCTCGCAATCTCTCCGACGACACGTTGCCCGCCCTGTACCGCGACGGGAGTGATACGACGGGTGCCTACACCTCTATTACTGTGCAGCGCCGAGCAGAGGGTATGTCCGATAGCGAGGTACGATGGCGGGTTGCCACACAAGAGAGCCTTCTTTTTACCGGTATCATGCACACCTTCAACCTGGGGACAGAGGCCGGGACCCGCGACGCGCTCAATGGTTTGTGGCTCGACCAATACCTGCAATCGGTCAGCGAACTCCGTGGCTGGAGCGACGGCGATAAGTTCATGTCGCCCTATGTGGGACATACCGTCGAAGGCTCAGTCTTCGGATACATCGAACGTCAGAATGACCCTAAGTATCGGAATGTGCAGTGGGGGGATGGACGCGATTATTTTATTAGTCTATTGCGGTCGCTCGCGTTCTCGGCGGTATGGCACACCCAATGGAAGATCGGGCCGATCAGCGAGGCCTCCATTGGCAACGTCATGCTGCACGCCTCCCCTGGCTTCATTACTCTGGCAGACACTCCAACGCTGGGTACGGTCGCAATGATCGCGGAAGACGCAGCCGACCGTTATTTGATCATGGGCCTTGAGAACCGGACCACCAACCGCCTTGTGATCTCTCTGGCACGCAGTTTCCTGAATCCTGGCCGCGCCTTCGCCAACGTCATGGCCTTTCAGGTTCCCTGGAACCGGGAGACGCGTATTGGAATATCGGGCGAAAACTTGAAGCTCCGAAAGGATCTTTTGGAGGAGTACAAGCGAACCGGCGAAAAGCCTTTTGAATTCATCCCCCGCTCTGCGCTTGAGACTTCCACCGAATCCCCCCGCAAGTACCCTTTAGAAGCCCCGATTGAGCTCACTGCATTCCCCTATTACGAGACCTTTCTGGGAGGCGGCAGTTGCATCGGCGGCGGGGGTTCGGGTGCGGCACGCGTAAACCCGTCCTGGCAGGTGATTGCCGAGGTAAGCGGTTGCTTGATTATGCACATGCCACAAAGTAATCAAAGTGGCGACTCGCTCTTTTATGGGGGCGGAGCACGCTGGACTCCGCGCGCTGCTCATCGCATCGCGCCGTATGCTGAATTCCTATTCGGCGGGAAAAAAGTAACCCATGAAACCGATAACCTCGCTTTGCGCAAAGAGCTGCTGGCCGCCTGGAACGATGGCAACGGACCCATAGAACACTATCCCAAACGCAGTGACTGGTCGGTAGAGGTTTCCAACAACGGTCCCAGCATCGTTGCCGGCGGCGGCTTCGATGTAGTAATCACGCGCCCGTTCGCCTGGCGAGTCATCGCCCTTGACTACAGCCACACCTGGATGTCCGATGTCGCCATGATTCATCCCCAGAATGGTCTTCGCATTTTCACCAGCGCCGTCCTTCGCATCGGCACCTGGTAGACCGCCCGATTTCAGCAAATGATTATTTCGGGGTAACAAGAAAGATCTGACTTACGCAGCAATAAGTTCTGCAGGTAGGAAGAGGGCGAAGACTACCAGCTGCTATTCGCACCAGGAGCAGAGGCGAAATCACAGTCCGATACACATGGTTGTCGATTATGTTCCGCACACTGGTAGTTTCGACAGTTTGTTTTTGTGGCTTCTTACCCGACTATCTTGTCTAGAAATGCGAATGCTTACGTTGCTAGTTTTTTTAAGCATTCGTATTGTTGCCGATCGGAATAGGTAACTTTCCGTTGAATTCACTCACCAAAGTAAAGAGAGGGAGCTATGCATCGTAAACAGATTGTAGTGAGTCTGATGACGTTGTTCTTTCTGACATCGGTCTTCGCAGTTGCCGGCGACAAAGTCAAAGGAATGATTATCAGCCGAACCGGAGAAACATTGCTTGTGAAGTCTGGCGATGGAAACACTACCGTGGTCCTGACCGACGACACGAGAACCAAAGATGACACCGGGCTCTTTGGACTCGGCAAGGACACTATGTCCAATGTAGTGCTTATACCGGGACTCAAGGTGTCCGTTGACGGAGCGTCCGACGAGCAAGGCCGGTATGTAGCGAAGACTATTACCGTCGATGGCGATGACTTGGAAACAGCCGAGATGATCCAATCCGGTTTGCATCCTACTGCACAGCAAGTCGAAGCCAACGTGCAAATGCTGCAGACGCACAGCGGACAGCTCGCTTCCCACGATGTGCAGCTGGCGGCCCAGAAAGAGACTCTCGAAGCCCACGGCATGAGTGTTGCGGATCACGAACAGAGGATCTCGCAGAGCATGAAGGACATCGAGGAAAACAGCGATCGCTTTAGTCTGTTGGCCGATTATGAGGTGAAGGGCCAAGCAAGCGTGAAATTCGGCGTTGGCAGCTCCACTCTTGACGCGGGTGACCAGCAAGCACTCCAGCAAATCGCGCAAACGGCCACGAGCCTCAATGGGTATATCGTCGAGGTGACAGGCTATGCCGACTCGACCGGCAGCGCAGCGATGAACACGAAACTCAGTGAGCTGCGTGCGAAAGCAGTAATTGCTTTCTTGATGCAGCAGGGTGGAGTGCCGGTACGGCATATCGTGGCACCGGGCGCAATGGGCGAATACGGAGCAACGGCATCGAACGAGACCAAGACAGGGCGGGCCGAGAACCGTCGCGTCGAAGTCAAAGTCCTAGTCAACAAAGGCATCACAGGTAGCTAGCGTCGCTCTCCGGCAGTAAAGCGGGTTCGATGCAACCCAGTGGCGAAACTGTAGGTCGGTTTAGTTCAATGCGTGTTTACTGCTGTTCCTTCGCGGCCTGGGTGTTTCCTGCCCACCCTTCTCCCCAGGCCGCATTTTTAAATTGACGGCAAGAAATTGCCTTCTTTAACGGTCGTCGGTGTCGAGCATATTCGGATCAGCCTTTGCACGCCGGCCCTGGTATCTCCTAAAGCACATTGTCGTTCATTCTCCAATCTGATTCGGCCCGAGGCTGACATGTCTTTCGAAAACAACTGACATCTCTGAAAGATCAAGCTCACGTTGGGCTCTGTTCGAGTTAGTAAGCAACGCATGCAGACAATGTTGGTGACTCGACAATGGACAGTTCCACAAGAAAGAGGAAAGCGATAATGAAGTTCAAATTAATCGCCTCAGCCCTTGCTTTCATTTTGCTGGCCGTCAGTTTGGCGAGCGCGGGGGATTCACCGGACAAAAAACGGGAAAAGGCTCGCAAGATGGCGGCGGCAACCCTGGAGGACCTATACAAGCTCCAACCCGCCTCCAGAGATCTTGTTCAGAAGTCAGCCGGATACGCAGTTTTCAACAATATGGGGACGAACTTATTCCTGTTAAGCACAGCGCGTGGCGCGGGGATGGCCGTCAACTCGAAAACGAAGCAGGATACTTTCATGAAGATGATCTCAGCCGGCGCCGGTTTGGGAGTAGGCGTGAAAGATTATCGAGTGATCTTTGTGTTCGAGAATGAGTCGGCCCTGTCTCGGTTTCTCGATTCTGGTTGGTCGGGTTCGGGGCAAGCGGACGCTGCGGCCAAGACTAAAAACTCAGGTGGAGCGTATTCGGGGGCAGTTATGGTCGAGCCGGGCGTGTGGGTGTATCAGATTACCAAGAAGGGACTCGCGCTGCAGTTGACCCTGCAGGGTACGAAGTACTACAAGGACGATGACCTGAACAAATCGTAACTCCTATTGCCAACTGTTCTCTTGCGGCGCAGATATTTCGAGGGAATGTCGTTTCACTGGAGGATACCCATGAACCTATCTCGGCGAGTCGGCGCTGAATTTCTCGGGACCTTTTGGCTGGTGTTCGGGGGCTGCGGCAGCGCAGTGTTGGCTGCGGCGTTTCCGCAATTAGGAATTGGATTTTACGGTGTCGCCTTGGCATTTGGACTGACTGTGCTGACGATGGCCTATGCGATCGGGCATATTTCAGGTTGCCATCTGAATCCAGCAGTTTCCTTTGGGCTGGTGACAGGTAAGCGATTCCCAATTGCTGAATTGTTGCCCTACGTCGTGGCGCAGGTGCTTGGAGGAATCCTCGGAGCTGGGGTGCTATACGTGATCGCCAGCGGAAAGGCGGGATTCGATCTAAGCGGAGGTTTTGCATCGAACGGTTACGCTGCCCATTCACCCGGCGGCTATTCCCTGGTCTCATGCTTTGTCGCAGAAGTGGTATTAACATGTTTCTTCCTCATTATTATTATGGGAGCAACCGACCGGCGCACTCCCTCCGGTTTCGCACCTATCGCGATTGGGCTGGGTTTGACGCTGATCCATTTGATTGGAATCCCGGTTACGAATCTCTCGGTAAACCCCGCACGGAGTACAGGGCCGGCCATCTTTGTTGGTGGGTGGGCTCTCGCGCAACTCTGGTTGTTCTGGGTGGCCCCAATCATCGGCGGGACGCTAGGAGGAGCCCTGTACGCTGGGATCTTCGAGTCAGGATTGAAACTGTCAACACCAGTATCCGTCAAAACCAGGACATCAGCTGCATCGGACTAGGGGGATGACGATTTCAATCATTCCACACTAAGAGTCAATTTGGAGCCGCTATGCGCCGCTGCGAAAATTGACAGTATGTTAGTTCCCAATCAAGAGACATCATGGCTGCAAGTCTGGGCCGAGTCTCCTCATCAACAGCAAACTCTCGGCTGTTCTCACAGATCGTAGAACCCTGGCGGGCCGGACGTTAGTTAGCCTTCAGCCGCTGACGTCAACACGGCAAACCAATACCAGCGAAAGGCGGAGCGCCGAATCTTGAAATACATAGCCCTTTTTGCGGCGTTGTTCACTGCCTTCCTAAACCTAGGTCAGGCTCAAGAAGCTAGCGAAATGCCTGCGGAATTGGAGGTCAGTCGTGATCGTGCCGCGGGGACGATCTTGCTTGCCCGGTGCGGTCATTCGTGGACGAAAGTATACCTGTGATTTCTGTTTTACCTACAAACACAGTCCCCTGGCCATTACTGTTTGACGACAGGAAGACCTCGCCGGAAATAAGCGCACTTGCGGCAAGACCTTCGGACGTGGTCGGACTGACTCGCCCAACCAAGCCCTTTCCTCCCGTCGCCTTCTATCGTAGTGCGAGCAAAGACGCCGCCCTGTGGCAGGGATTTTGTTTCTGGGTAGAATCGATTCGGCTGGAGTTCCCGCCTGTGCAGATTCTGCTTGCAAGTGAATACCCACCTGGAAGCTACGAGTACAAAGTAACCCGCGCACACGAGATGCTGCATTATCAGGATATGCAAATCCTCTTTACACGCTACCAGGCTCTCGCAAAGGCAGCTCTTCGGCAAGCGGGCTTTCCCACAGCAGAGCGACCGGTTTTTGTCGCGTCCGTGATGGAAGGTATGAATCAGACCAGCGCACGATTACGAAACGCGCTTCAGCCCATCTACGCTTTGATGTATCAAGCACTACAAGCAGATGCCGACCGGCGGGACGCACCGGAAGAACGGGTTCTGACTTGGAGCAAGTGCACGAACTGGTATGCGCGCTCCACCGACGTGCGGTCCAACGCATCGCCGACGCACCTCGTGCACCAGGAAACCGCCTCAAAGTTTCCGAGCCAGCAAAACCAATAGGAGGTCACATGCAGATTCGCAACCATCTTCTTCCTGCAATCATCTGTGGCACGCTTTTATTAGCAGCAGCTGGTGCGGCTCAGGAGCATCATCCCGAGCACATATGGGACTACGGCGAGGTGCACGGACCCAACAAGTGGGGTGACCTCAAACCTGAGTTTGCAACGTGCAAGAATGGACATCAGCAATCACCCATCGACATCCGCAGCCCTCAGAAGGCCGACCTGCCGCCGATCAAATTTGATTACAAGCCTTCACCGCTGCGCATCATCGATAACGGCCACACCGTCATGATCAATTACGCGCCAGGGAGCTTCATTTCAGTGGGCGGGAAGAGGTATGAGCTCAAACAATTCCACTTCCATAGGCCGAGCGAGGAAAAGATTAACGGCAAGAGCTATGATATGGTGGTTCATCTGGTCCACGCGGACGCGGAAGGCAAACTGGCAGTAGTCGCGGTTCTGCTTCGGAAGGGAAAAGATAACCCTGCGGTGCAGCAATTGTGGAACAACTTGCCCAAGGAAAAGGATGCGGAAAAATCTTTGGACAGCGTGAAGATCGACGTAGACGAACTACTGCCCGTCGATCGCGGCTACTACACGTTTTCTGGATCTCTCACCACACCGCCTTGCAGTGAGAATGTGACGTGGTTCGTGCTTAAACATCCGGGGACGGTTTCAGCCGCAGAGATCGAGCAGTTCTCGAAACTTTACCAGCACAACGTACGGCCGACTCAGCTGCTGTACGACCGGGTTGTGCTGGAAAGCCAGTGAAGAATGTGCGTATCAATCGCATCTTTCCTTCTTGTCGCGGCGACTTCGCGATCAGTACCATCCAAGCCACTCCATCAGAAACTGCATTCGGAGTTGCAGCAGAGTTCCTTCTGTCTGAACTCGCAAAACCGAACGAGATAAATTGTTCGGGGTAAGCATGAAGCTCGGCATCCAAATCGTTGCTATGGGTGTGATGCAAGTACACTTTGAAATATGGCGTTTCGAAGATCATCCAACGCTGAGGGTGCGTTGGAAAAAAGGCAAATGGCGCAACCTTTTCAGGAGGGCCAAGAAGTTTCGTTACCAGGGTCGTCATCTCCACCATAGGACACCATCACTGTCTGTTGCTATTTCAATTTTGCTTGCCCGAGCTTTGCTTCGAGACAAGTCCTTTCAGCTCCGCTTTTTGTTGTTTGCGGAGCTTCAGAAGTTCGTCCACTTGGGTTGGGGATAGGTTGGGTATTATTTTGCCATTGGAGTCGGCTACGAGCTTTTCGTATCGTTTTAGCTTTTCCTTGCGCGAAAGGATCGGGTCCCACAAGAACATTGCTGCCTCGCCGGCCTCCTGTTCGAGCATTGGTTTGATTCTGGCCTGCTGATCATCAGTGAGGTTCAGGGCTTCCGAAAGATGTTGCTGTTTCATCGTGAAATATTGGCTTTGAGCCTTCGACCAATCAAGTCCACTTGAGGCGGGCAGCACTTCCCGGCGCAAGATGGGAGCCTGAGTAGTTCCCGAAAGTTTGCTATTGAAAGTCAACGTGTCGCTTCCAACTGAGAACAACATCTCGATGCCTGGGGAATATTCCACGCTGTTGGCCCCGTTAAGGGGCGCGTACAAAATCACATACAGAACATTGCCGATCTTTACCGAGACGTCGTAACGAGCCACATCTTCGCTACCATCGCCGGGCGCGTTCTTGTGCTTCGTGACAGCGGTGATCGTGCCGGGCTGATACTTGGCTGAAGGTGTCTGCCCAAGCGCCAATAGTGCAGAGACGCAAATCAGAACAAGACCGAGCTGTTTATGCACAGACACTCCCACTCGGAAAAGACGCTAGAGAAGTACGATGGGGGGATTGATCCTCGCCTTCTGAAAGTCACCATATGTGCCAAGAGCATCGGGGGACACTGTCAACAGTGACAGGCGAATACCTAGGAAATGTGACAGAACAGGGCGGCCTGCCCGTGGGGCTTCGTCGAAGTCAGTTAGATTGTGCTAGCGTTCCTGGTGTCGTGTCCCGTACTTCCGCAACATACTTTAGGCGCGCCGCTCATCGCGATCAAAATTGGGGGCTTTAGCCCCTGAGGGATTGGCTTAGTTCATCCTCGCGCACGCGAAATATTAAGCGATTTTCTGGGACACCACAGTCGCTCCAAGTGATTGGTCCCGACTGCGCATCCATACGTAGAGCGGAATGCCCAGCAGCAGGAGCAAGAGCCCAAACAGCACCGCCTGCGGGCCACATCCATAGATCGTCCAGATAGCAAAGATAAAAGCGACAATCTCCACGACTTTGAATGATGATTGTCGTCTTCCACTGGGTACGACGTTGGTGCGCCGGGCAAGGATCACTCCCGCCAGAGAGCAAAAGACATAGGGAATCACAGCCGCCATTGTGCTCAGGTTCACAACAAAGCTGTAAAAAGCCAGAAGCCGTTGACCGCCTGAAGCTTGCAGAAGCAGAAGGGCGCTGGCAAGGCTAGCGGAAATGACGATGGCAATAGCTGGCACGCCGCGTTTTGAGCGTCGCCCAATCCAGGTCGGCAGTAATCCATCCTGCGCTGCCGCCATCGGTACCTGACCCATGAGCAGCGTCCAGCCATTGAGTGCCCCCACGGACGAAATCAGGGCGGCGATGGCAATAAGACTTCCAGCCCAGTGGCCCCACATGGCAGAAGCGGCGTCAGAAAAAGGCGCGGATGACTTGGCGAGCTGTTCGAGCGGAATCACCCCCATCACGGTCACCGTGCCAAGCACGTACAGCAATGCCGCCGTAGAGATGCCAAGCAACGTCGCACGTGGGATCGTGCGTTCAGGATCTCTGACATCGCCTGCCGGCACGGTCGCAGATTCCAGGCCGAGGTAAGCAAACATAATAAGCGGCGCCACCGCAGCACTGGATTCGAGCAGCGGCTTTCCGCTTGGATTGAACGCGGAGAAATGGTCGAGTCGCACCCACAACAGCCCCAACGTTGCAATGGCGATAAAAGGTATCAGCTTAGCGAAGGTTGTGATCGATTGGAAGAAGCCAGCTTCGCGAACGCCGACCAGGTTGATCAGAACCACCAGCCACATCACACCGAGCGTTACTGCGATGGCGACCGGACGACTCTCTTTCAGCGCCGGCATGAGTTTCGCGAGATAGCCGGTAAAGGCGACCGCGATCGCCGGTAGTGACGCCCAGATGGAAATCCAGTAGCCCCACGCGACCAAAAAGCCCGCGAAATCGCCATAAGCGGCGCGCGTATAAGCATAAGGACCGCCTGTTGCAGGAGAAGTGTGCGCAAGCCGCGCGAACACCAGGCCGAGACAAACAGCGCCCAGGCCCATCACGATCCAGCCCACAATCGCCAGCAGACCATACGGCGCCAACGAGGCGGGTGATAGATAGAATCCCGACCCCACCATGTTGCCGATGATCAGCGCAGTACAAGCGACAAGTCCGAGCGCCTTCTTGTCCTTACTTCCCGCTTTATCGTGTACTAAGGTAGGCGTGCTCATCGTTCACGGTCATCTCATGGGCCGAGACTTCGGTTCTGAGCTCGGCAGCTTTCACGCAATAAACGTAATAGGTCCCATCAATATTCTCGACACCATGCGTGTCATGGCCGAAGCCTGGAAAGCGCTCATCCCATGACTGCAGGGCGCGTAAATAGCTCAGATACGGACCATCCTGCGTTCCCGCGCTTTCACCGGGCATCAGCATTGGAATACCAGGAGGGTAGGGAACAACTCCGGAAGCGACCACGTGATCGGCCAAGGTGTCCAAAGGCACTTTCTCGACCTCATTCAAAACCAGATGGCGATACGCCTGCCGGGGTGTCATCCATGCCGTTGGCAAGGTTGAAAATGCTTCTGCGAGCCAGTGTGTTTGTCTCGATTTCTGAAGATGAGCAAACATCTCGTTGGCGAGATCACGAAGGCCGAGGTTGGTGTATCGACGGGGGTTGGCGCGGACCAAGTCAGGTAAGACTTGTGAGAGCGATGCATTCAGGTCGTAATCACGCTTGAAATCGAGGAAGGCGTTCACCAACGTCCCCCATTTCCCCTTCGTGATCCCGATGGAGAACAGAAAAAGGATGGTAAAGTCCGTAGTCTTCTCAACTTGAATTCCACGCCTGGCAAGATAAGCGGTTACCAGGCTCGCCGGGATTCCGGGCTCTTTCAGCGACCCATCGACCGCCACACCAGGGGTCACCACCGATACCTTAATTGGATCAAGCATGCAGTAACCATCTTCCAGACCTTCGAAGCCGTGCCAACTCTCACCAGGGTGCAGGACCCAGCAATTCGGTTCGCTGGTCAGGAGTTGTTGAGGAGCTAACTCAAAAGGAATTTTCTGACCGCTCTTAGGGTCCACGATCTCATCGGCATTCCAAGTCCCAAAGAACCACTCTCCCTTTGCCGCAAAATCCTTGCGGACTCGACCAATCGTCTGACGAAATGCGACAGCTTCCTGAATGGACTCGGTTGTGAGCGCAATGCCCCCGGGGCCATCCATCATCGCGGCAGTGACGTCATTTGAGGCGATGATCGGATACAGTGGCGAGGTAGAGCTATGCATCATGAATGATTCGTTGAAGCGCGGATGGTCAATCGGATTACGTCCATCACGTATGTGAAGGAACGAAGCCTGCGACAGCGCAGCTAACAACTTGTGGGTGGAGTGCGTGGTGAAAATCGTCGGACCGGTGTGATCGGCCGGGTTGCCATGCATGCCAAAACGTTCGCGATAGATCGGATTGAAGCGGGCATAGGCATACCAGGCTTCGTCAAAATGAATGCGATCTACCGTCGGGTCCAGCAGTTCCGTTACTCGTTTCACGTTGTAGCACAGTCCGTCGTAAGTGGAGTTGGTGATCACGCAGTAGACTGGTTTCTTATCCGTCGACGTTTGTACCAGCGGGTTAGAAGCGATAGCCGCTTTTAGAGCGCGGGGGGTGAGGCGGTCCGGATGAATGGGTCCGATGATCCCGTAACGATTTCGCAAGGGAACGAGATAGTTTGGAATGGCTCCTGTCATAGTCAGGCCATGCTCGATCGACTTGTGACAGTTCCGGTCACATAGCGCGATCTGACCCTCCGAGACCGCAGCCATGAAGAGAATGCGATTCGATGTTGAGCTTCCATTGGTGACGCAGTAAGTGCGGTGAGAACCAAAAACGCGAGCCGCATATTTTTCCGATTCACCGATCGGTCCGGTGTGATCAAGCAGCGATCCCAGATCACCCACGCTGATCGAGAGGTCCGAACGCAGCAGATTTTCCCCAAAGTAGTCATAGAAAGCTCGACCGACAGGCGACTTCAGGAAGGCAGTGCCTCCCGCGTGTCCAGGGGTATGCCAGGAGTACTCGTGGACAAACCTGAATTTTGCCAATGCCGCTGTCATCGGCGGCAAAAGGTTGTCGCGATAACGCTCCATGGCTGCGCGGATTCGTCCTCCAATAAACTCGGCCGTGTCCTCCAGCTTCCAGATGAACTCGTCCGTCATTTGCATTACATTTACTGGAATCTCAGTCGCTTCTCCCCGTTCTGTCATCAGGAAGATCGGAACCTTTTCATCGCGACTGCGAACCAGGTTGACGAGAGCCAGTGCTTTAGAGTGAGTCTTGCGATGGTCGTGCCCTAAATCCCAGTCGAGCAAGATAGTGTGCAACGCGGCATCTGACACAATCACCGACATTCCATCTTCCGCGGACCTGGCTTCGACGACTTCAATCTCCCAACTAGCAAGTTCTCCGATCAGTGCACCCAACGAGCGGCCTCCGGCGTTAGACTGACCGAGTTCGTCGTCAACAATCAGGATTTTGAAATGGATTCTCTTGGTGCGGCGCTCGATCATATAGTGCCTCCCGAAATGTGCCCTGCTCTGAAGCGTAGGCGGCTAAGGTTTATTGCCCTTGTCCGCGTACGCAGGTTGTTGTGCTGGGACCCCGAGTGCAACGCTGCAACGCGCCAGGGCCTTAAGCTGCTGATGCCTGTTTTTCGACATACAACATCCCGCCGGACGGATATATCGTCGTGCCTGCCTCTCCGGCAATAATCCCCTTGAGCTCCGAGAGGGCACCAATGGCCGCAGGATTTCTCGTTGCCGCAGCAAATCGGCACGCTGCTTCAACCTTGGGCCCCATCGACCCTGTCGCAAAATGAATGCCGGCCAATGCCTTGGGCGATGTACTTCGAATGGCCCTCTGTGTCGGCTTACCCCAATCCACATAAACCGCGTCAGCGTCAGTCAGCATTACAAGCAGATCCGCGTCGAGTTCGCGCGCCAGAAGCTCGGAGCATAGATCCTTGTCGATGACTGCTTCTACCCCGCCTAGCTTGCGGCCAGCCCCCGGCTCGTACATGGTCGGGATGCCTCCTCCGCCGGCGCAGATCACAATCGTGCCGTGATCGAGCAGCCACTTGACCGCTCGGATCTCGAAGATGCGCCGCGGCATGGGAGACGGTACCACGCGTCTCCACATGGCTCCATCCGGCTTGAACAGCCAGCCTTTCTCCGCTGCTATACGATCGGCTTCTGGCTTCTCATAGATGGGCCCGACGAACTTCGTCGGATCCTTGAAGGCGGGATCGTCGGCCATCACTTCGACCATGGTCAGCAGCGTGGCGAACGGAACTTCAAATGGAAGCAGATTGCCAAGTTCCTGTTCGATCATGTAGCCGATCATGCCTTCCGTCTGGGCGCCAAGCACGTCCAGAGGGTATGGCTCGACTGCACCGTATGCCGCTCCCTGCAGCGCAAGAAGTCCGACCTGTGGCCCGTTGCCATGACTGATGACTAGTCGATGTTTCTCGGCGACCGGCGCCAGCGCCTGCGCCGCAATCCTGACATTGGCGCGTTGCACCTCTGCGTTCATCGGCTCGCCCCGTTTCAGCAAAGCATTTCCCCCGAGAGCAACTACGATGCGCATGGCTTCAATCTCCCAGCGTCGCTACGAGCAACGCCTTGATGGTATGCAGGCGGTTTTCGGCTTGCTCGAATGCGATATTCATTTCGGATTCGAACACTTCGTTGGTTACTTCGATCCCGTTCGTGAGTCCATAGGTCTCCGCGATCTGCTTGCCGAGTGCCGTCTCCGTATCGTGAAATGCGGGCAAGCAATGCATAAAACGCACGTGCGGATTCCCACTTGCCTTCATGAGTTCCACGTTCACCTGGTACGGTGTGAGAAGCTCGATTCTTTTCTTCCACACTTCTTTTGCTTCGCCCATTGATACCCATACGTCGGTGTGGATGAAATCAACTCCCTTCACTCCCGCTATCGGATCATCAGTAATGGTCAGACTTGCGCCGTTCTTGGCCGCAAGTTCGCGAGCAATTTTTTGGTACTCATCTGACGGCCAAAGCGACTTTGGACCACATATCCGGACGTCCATTCCAACCAGACACCCTGCAATCATCAGCGAGTGCCCCATGTTCGATCGCGTATCACCGATGTAACAGTAGCGGATCTCAGAGAGCGGCCGGTCACTGTGTTCGCGCATGGTCATGATGTCGGCCAGCATCTGGGTCGGGTGGTATTCGTCAGTCAGCCCGTTATAGACGGGCACGCCAGCATAAGTAGCAAGCTCCTGCACTCCGCATTGTGACGTGCCGCGATACTCGATAGCATCGAACATTCGCCCCAGAACTCGAGCGGTGTCCTTGAAGGATTCTTTGTGACCGATCTGCGAACCGGCAGGATCGAGGTAGGTTACGTTCGCGCCCTGGTCATAGCATGCCACTTCAAAAGCGCAACGCGTGCGCGTGGAAGTTTTTTCAAAGATGAGACAGATTTCCTTGTCCGCCAGATGCTTTTGTTCCGTCCGGGCATACTTGGCTCGCTTAAGGTCTCGTGCCAGATCAAGCAAATAACGAAACTCCCGAGTTGTATAGTCCTGGACGGTAAGGAGGGAACGATTGCGCAGGTTAAAACTCATGATTGGTCTCCTTGGAATCAGTCTTTAAAAGCCAGCTCCGATTAATAAGCGGGCTCACGCCAAACAGGACAGGTCATGCAATGACCACCGCCGCGTCCACGCCCGAGTTCGGCGCCGCGGACTGTAACCACTTCGATCCCTGCTTTTCTGAGCAGCGTATTGGTGTAAGGATTGCGGTCATAAGCCACTACCACTCCTGGCTCCAACGCGACAACGTTATTGCCGTCGTCCCATTGCTCGCGCTCTGCCTGATACGCATTGCCTCCTGTCTCCACGATGCGAAGATTGCTGAGTCCGAGGGCTTCTTTCACCACCTCGGGAAGGGACTTAGGTTCTTTACAAATCTCATAGCCCCCTTGATCATCAGTCGGATAAACGCTGTAACAGCGGATCTGATCCACGACTTCACGGAAAATTGTGACCACATCGCGATCGCAAAAGGTGAACACTGTATCGAGATGCATGGCGGCGCGGCTCTTCGGCATGAGGCAGCCAACCACGCGAGTGGCAGCCTGGTGGTTGAAAAGTTCTTGCGCGACCTCCACTACAGCTTGTCGAGTTGTGCGCTCTCCCATGCCCACGAGCACGACGCCTTTGCCGATCGGCATAACGTCGCCACCTTCCAGGGTGCAGTTGCCGAAGTGCTGATCAGAGTCTCCCCACCAGATGTGGAAGTCGGCGCCTTTGAACATGGGATGGAATTTGTAGACGGCCCGCTGCAATAGCGACTCCGGTTTTCGCGCCGGCCAGTACATCGGGTTACATGTGACGCCGTTGTAAATCCAGGAGGAAGGGTCCCGCTGGAACAGCGTGTTCGGAATCGGGGGCAAAAGGAATTCGGTATTGCCGAAAGCCTCTGCCAGCAGCGTTTTAATTTTGCTATCCGGCAGTTCCGCCATGGCAAATCCGCCGATCAGATGCTCGGCGAGCTGTTTAGCAGGCATTTCATCCAGCCATGGTCTGATCGCTTCGGCCGTACGGTCGCCCACCGAATGTGGAGTTACGTGACGATCAAGAATGAAGGTTCGCGCCTCGTGGCATTCCAATACCGCAGCGAGTAGCTCGTGGAGCTCGAGTACCTCGACGCCCCTCTCCCTCATTTTCAGGATGAAGTCGTAGTGGTCCTTTTTTGCCTCTTGCACCCAGATCACGTCATCGAAGAGCAGATCCTTGCAATTGCCCGGGGTCAGGCGCTGGTGTGCGAGGCCCGGGCGGCACACCATGACAGTGCGCAACTTCCCGACTTCGGAATGGACGCCAAAATTGTGCATGTACTGCCTCCGATCCTGCCCGCGCCTGAATGCAGTTACAGGGAGCGCGATAAGTTCACCCACCACCAGAGTCCGCTTAACCAGCCCTCTTTTTGAGGTACCGAGGGTTGTAAGAGATCTCAGGAGAAAGCGTCCACATCTAAGTACACCTTCATTCCGGAATTGCATTCATACGAAAAAACCTCAGCGTGCTCTCGTCGGGTTCTCCGAAGAACTTTTTGTAAAGGGATTGAATCTGACCGGATCGAATGAGATTGCTCAGTGATCGGTCCGCAAGCAGCCGGAGGTCCTCATCATCTCGCGCAAGCGCGAAGGCGAAGGGCTCGTACGTGAATAAACGATCGAGAACTATTAAGTCTTTACCTTCCGGATTGCGCTTCTTTGCGTCCAGAAGGATGGACCGTTCTCCGAACAGAACGTCGGAAGTTCGGTTGAGCACTCGCTCGACACCTTCATCGTGGCTGTTGACTGGAACGATTTTGGCCTCAATCTTGAATTCATCAAGCTTGCTAGCCAGCCAGGTCAGAGCTGTGGTGTGGGTGACGGCTGAAAAAGTTCGGTTCTGTAGTGCCAGTCCAATTGAGGCGCGCCAGAGTGGCCGATAAGGTGGTTCATGGCCCGACAGGACATCTCGAATCTGGGCTGGGGCATCCGTGCGGACAAGCGCTCCCAAGCCGGCTGGGAAGATCGGAATCGAGAAGGAGAATTGCTCCCGCCGAGTAGATGTTCCCACCGACGGACCACAAAGCAGATCGACCCTACCCTGGGTTATGGCATCGTAGCGGTCTGCGCCGGTCACTAGAACAAACTGGACGTCCAGGTTTGCCAGGCCCATGTCAGTTTTGATGTCAGTGGCAATCTGCTGGCATAACGAAATCGCGTAGCCCGCGGGCTTGCCCGTTTCATCTTGGTGGGAGAACGGGCCCGCGTCAGCGTAATAACCGAGCTTTAAGGTTCCCGTCTGCCGCACGCGGGTTAGGGTACTATCCGAGGCTTGCACTGGCGCATCCAGCAGCAGGGACAAGGCAAGGACAGAGACCACGAAAATCACATTCCTGGATCGCACGCCGCAGTGCAACAATCGAATGAGCCGCATAAGTCTCCTTGTTTGCCGCGCATCGTTTACCGAGCATCACGCGACACGAATCTCTGGCTCACGGGACATCACAGGCATCACGGATTTTGGCGCCATTGCTGTGAAGCGGTGTGCGATGAAGCCGTAGATCATGTAGCCGAGCCCCATGACGATCATGCCTCCGAGAACCGCGTCTTTACCGGAGGCGAAGATCGCGTAGACGCTGTAGAGCATTGCCACTGTCGCAACTACTGTGTTCCGCCGATAGACCTTCTCGGTGACGTCCGCCCTTTGCATCATCACCATCAGGCCAGAAAGCGCGAGAACGTAAGGAACCACATTGGTGACGACCGCGAGATTTACCAGCACACTGAATTGTTCGTTGAGGCTGGGCGAAATCGTGGAGAGCGCCAACCCAGATTGAACAACGCCCATGATTACCATTCCAGCCACAGGCGCATCCATTCGGTTCACTTTTGAAAAGATGGAGGGGAACATTCGATCGTCAGCTGCCGACTTCGCGGTTTGAGCGATTGTGAATTGCCAACCTAACAGTGACCCCAGACACGCCATCACTGCCAAGCCCATAACGATCGATCCGATCGTCGGGTTGAACATTTTGGCGAAAGCGAGGCCGAATGGGCCGGTCGATTTCGTGAGTTCGGCATTGGGCACGATACCTTGGATCACGGTGGTTGACAGAATGTACACAACGGCGGCGCCCAGCGTGCCCAGCATACAAGCGAGTGGAACATTTTTCTTCGGGTCTTCTACTGCGGCGGAGTTCTGCGCCGCCGATTCCATGCCCAGGAAGGCCCACAAGGTGAGTGAGATGCTTGAGCCAAACCCCTGTCCGATGCTTATTCCATTTGGGTTCCAGGCCGCCGCGAAGGTATGTCCACTGAACCAGAACCATCCAATAATCGAAAGAAGACCGACCGGAAGGATCACTCCCCACACGGTTACTGAGCCAATCCGTCCCGTCAGGCGCGGGCCTCCGAAGTTGGCCACTGTTGTCAACCAGAGCAGAGCGATTACCCCGATGCATGTCGCGATTGGCGTTGAGGACAGCCAGGGGAAAAATGTTGCGAGATACCCCACTGCAGAGATTCCGATGGCCACATTTCCAATTGCCAGCGAAAAAAAATAGAGATAAAAGGTCATGAAGAAGCCTGCTTTTCCGTGAGCTTCCTCGGCGTAGGCCGACATGCCTCCGGGCCTCTGATTAAAGAGTCCGGCTTGAGCGAAACCGTAAGCGATGGCCATGGAACCCAGTGCTGTCACACCCCACGACAGCAATGAGATTGCGCCAACCTTTGCCATGTTCGCCGGCAGCATGATGATTCCGGAGCCCATCATGTTCACGGTGACGAGCACTGTCAGCTGCATGAGCGACATCTTTTTCTTGTCTTCCATGGCCCCCTCACTTTTGCCTGGTACTCGTTGTCATCTGCATGCGACCAGAGTCGGCGATTCAACCGTTCTCAGAATCCGCCGGTGCGCCGCGCTCTTTCACTCGCGGACCACATACGTGAAGAACTTGATCTTTCCGTCCACCCTTTCTTGGAATACCCCCTGTACTTCATAGTTGAAGCCTGGAAAGCGGTTGAAAGACTCCTGGAATGCCAGAAAGTAGTCGAGCATCGGCTGAGCTTTTTTGTCCCATCGCTCTCCAGGGAGTACGACACCGATGCCGGGCGGATAGATCAGGGCTAGCGTCGCGGCGATGCGGCCCCTGATGTCTTCTAGCGCAACGTAGTCCACTTCGTTGGCCACCAGCGCTTGATTGGCGTCCTGCGGGCTCATCGCGATCTCCGGAAAACTCGAAGCACGGAAACAGAGCCTCTGCAGTTCCTGTATGCCTGCTTTCCGGTAGAGCTCGTGCATTTCAATGCAGATATGTCTCAGCGTGTAGTCAGCGTACCGATCGTGGTATGCGGCATAAACCGTCGGCAGCGCTTCGGCGAACGTGGCATCGCGATCCCAGAAATCTTTGAATCTGACGAGCTTGGCGATGAGCGTGTTGAGCTTGCTCTCGTCCTCTGCCGGAGTCATCAGAAACAGAATGCTATTAAGGTCGCATTTCTCATTGACGATGTGTTGATCGCGCAAGTAATTGGCTACTACTGTTGCGGGAATACCGAAGTCCAGATATTCGCCGGTCTGGCGGTCAATTCCGGGAGTCAGCAGTGTGAGCTTGTTGGGATCGACCATCGCGTAGCCCTCGGAGATTCCCGAGTATCCGTGCCACCTGCTGTCAGGATTAAAGTTCCAGCACTGCTGTTCGTGCTTGAGCAAGTCGGTCGGAAGATCCTCCCAGAGAACGTCTGTGAGATCTTGCGTGAATTGCGATCCACGAATTGTCACCACGTCGGGAACGAAAGGATCAAAGAACCACTTTTCCTCACGATTTCGGCCAACCTCAGCGTAGTGACGTCCCAACTCACGAAGCTTCTTACGTGTCTCAATGCCGAGTTCGATGCATCGATCCCAGAGCATCTCTCCCGCTTTTCCCTCATGGACCTTCGCATTCACATCCAATGACGCAAACAAGGGATAAAAAGGGGAAGTTGACGCATGCATCAGAAACGCATCGTTAAACCGCTTGTGTTCGATGAAGCGCCGCTGGCCGCGGATGTGTTCATCTCGCTTGTGGATCTGGGAGGCTTGCGAGAAGCCGGCGCCCTGTTTGTGGACTGACTGTGTAGAGAAAAGTCCCGGCATTTCAGGTCCGAGGTTTTCCAGGCGCATTGGGCTATGGTTTTTAAAAAGCGGATGAAAAGCGTTGTACCCGATCCACGCCTCGTCCCAGAGCACGTATTCGCATAAGTGTCCAATCCGTTCCAAAACCTTTTGGACGTTGTAAATTGTTCCGTCATAGGTGCAGAGCTGGATACATGCAAGCCGAAATGGCCGCTCTGCCCTGTAACGCTGCGGGTCCTTCACCAGAGGGTTCTTGCGGATCTGCTGGCGAAGGTAGTCCTCGTCCCAAACCTCCCAATCGACGGCGCCAATCATGCCGAATGGATTGCGTGCGGTAGGAAGAAAAATCGGGATTGCGCCTGCCTGAATCAGGGCGCCATGGTGCAGCGACTTATGATTGTTGCGATCAAAGAGGACCAGATCACCCCGTTTTAGCACCGCATTTGTAACAACCTTGTTGGAAGTGCTGGTGCCGTTCAAGACGAAGTAGGTTTTATCAGCGCCGAATACCTGGGCAGCGTAGCGCTGCGCCTCAGCGGCCGGGCCCTCGTGAATGAGCAAGTCTCCCAGGCCCACGTCGGCATTACAAAGGTCGTTTCTGAAGATGCTCTCGCCGAAGTGTTTGAAGAAGAGCTGGCCGGCTGGAGACTTCCGATAGAACTGGCCACCTTGATGTCCGGGGCAGTCGAAGGCGATATTAGCCTCGGTATCGTAGGCTACCAGCCCGCCAAAGAAAGGTGGCAACAACCCCATTCCATAGTCGATCAGACTGGCGATCACCTGCTTGGCGTAAAAGGCTGGTGTCTGCTGTCCCAAATAGATATAGCCTGTGACCTCACCGAGAAAATCAAAACTGCTCATGCTCGAGAGGCGATGCGAGTCTGCCAGCCCCCACAAGGGTGTTTGGAAACCGGCACCGCGAACGGCGCGCACCAGAGATCGAGCCCGCTCGATCCGATCACCGTCGATCATTCCTATGTATGCGCCGACGGAAGCATCTTCACTGACGTCTCGCTCGAAGCTGGCGCTGATTTCGACCTTGAAGTTTTCCGCACTGATCCGATCGAGAAGCTGCCGGATCTTGGTGCTCTCGACATCCACGATCGCAACTACTTTGAGTAACTTGTGGAAAGGTATGGGAATCGTGGGAGTTTTTACGTTGATTCTCGGCGAGCGAGCCGCCTTGCGTTCGCGTTCTTTATTGGAGCCAGCCGCGTCGGCCGCGATCTCCGTGCTGATGCCGGCGAGTTGTTCAGAAAGAGTAGGCAATGTATACCATCCCGTAATAAAAAGGGCTCGTCCGGTTGTAGGCTTCCTGGACGGCCTTGTGTGGATCTGCGTACGCGCCGACCGCGCTCAGAGTGAAGTTTTTGTAGAATTTCCAGTCGGCGTAAGTGTCGAGTTCGAAGGCAACCTTTGAAGACGTGGCACCGTGTCCAAAAGTAGCGGGCTGATCATTGGAGAACCAGTAGCTTATGACGCCCCATCCCAGCTTGTCAGTGGGCGTCATGTGAATGCGAGCCTGATTCGAGATATTGTTGGAATTAGAAAGGAAATACTCGCCAGCAATCTCTCCTTGCCACCATGTGCCCCAGTCGTAGAAACCCACATAGAGCGGATCGAACGCCTCGCTCTCTCGCTTGTCTGGGTTCGCTCCTTCAAAGAATGCGTAACGGTAGGAGAGCTTCGGCTTCCAAGGCAATTTGCTCAGTTGATAGGCGCCCAGCGCGTTCCACGCTGTCGAGTGCATGAGCTTATGGTTCTCTTCGTACGCATATTCCAACTCGAATGAGAGATCGGATAGCGAAGGAATAGGTGCTGTGTAAGCACGAGCGTTGAAGACGTTCATCCCGTCGCGATCAGGCAGGACGTGGGGGTGTGCGAAAGCTCGAAGCCAGGTTGCTCCAAAGGTCGAATTCTTCCCCGCGGCATATTGGTAGTTGATGCCCGCCAGCCGAGTTCCGGTCTGGCTCTCCGGGACGTCATCGCGGTCGAGATAAAATCCCTCGATCGTGTGATTCCCGGGTTTAATCCTGGCGATGCCGGCGAATTTCCACGCCTTGCGAGCATTCGTCCAGAATCCGCCGCGGCTGCCCCCTTCGCCAGTGCCGTCCCATACCAGGAAGCCGTGCCCGATCGTGTACGGGGTACGGCCAACAGTGAAATCAAGAAGATTTTCCGAGCTACTCAAAGATTTTCCCGAACGCCAGCCCATGTAGAGGTCTTCCTGCTTAAAGGAAGAGGCGCTCTCTCCTGCGATTGACGGTCCTCCGTAAGTTCGTTCGCCCACGGCACTGAGCTTGCCGTAGAGTTCGCTCTTTCCCAATGGGAAGCTGACCGAGAGAGCTGGCTTAACGTAGCCCTCAAACCAGTGGCTTCCGAGGTCTTCTGACGGGTCGGGCCTCACATCGGTGTAGAGGGAGTTTCCGAAGCCGAAAGAGCCCCAGGCAGCATCGAAATTGAATTTCCAATTCCCCTCCTTAGGTAAGCCTGTGGACCTCTCTTCTTCTTTTTGTGGCGGATCTGTCTTTTGCGTATCGGCCGGAGGGACAGTTGGCGTCTCCTGGGCCCGAATGTTTGTCGAGGAGATCAGTAGCAGTAGAGCTCCAATCACGCCTGTGATGCGGCTTATCATTAGCCTCCATCGAAGACGATTTGTATGTCTTGGGGGCCCCTCATTTTTTTCGTTGTGGAGTTTTAGGGGCGTGCCCCAAGCTACCGGAACTTGCTCATGACCAGTTTCTCTGGGGTGACTCAAGAGCTTTGCCACTTACAATTTCTCCCGGCATCAGGCTGGTATTGCAGATTACTGGCTCAGAGTAGGCATTCCCGTCGATATCGAAAACTGTCATTTCTCACAGACGTTTGTCTGGGTTGTATTTCGCCGCATTCCCCCAAAGGTCGGCGACAGTTTTGAGATTGCTGCTAAAACTGACTTAATTAGAGGCACTAGTTTTAGCCATGCGGCGGTTGAGAGTTTGGCAGTGGTGCAGGACGTGCCGCACCTCAGAGGGGAGATGGTAGAGGTGGGATTTTATCGTTCCTAGCGGGAGAAACCGCCGATGATGGGAACGGCAGGACGACCCCGCTGATGATTGTGATCGGCGGGGTGCCCATCGTTAGGATCGGTGAGGTCGGTTACGGCAGCTAGTACTAATAAACAACTTGCCTTTCAGAACGGATTCCACAGCAGGCAATAGTTCGCCAGCGGCGTCCGACTTGACGACATAGCCGCCCGCGCCCGTGCGCAAAGCCTCTTCTGCGATGTCCGAAGAGCGATTTTCGCTTAAGAACAGTATTTTGGATTTTGGGGAGACCGCGCAGATTCGCCGGGCGGCTTCGATCCCATTCAGATGGGGAAGTCCGATGTCCAGCAAAACCAAATCCGGTTGAAGTTCTTCCGCCTTCTGAACTGATTCCAATCCATCCGAGACTTCACAGATAATTTGCAACTCTGGCTGTTTTTGAAGTAGCGATGCAACAAAACGTCGAAATGGTTCGAAGTCCTCTACTACCAACACCCGGATTGAACGGGCAGGCATGTAGTCTCCTTTTCATCTCTTCGAAGTCCGAATCTTCTACTATCAGCTCTCGACTTTCGAAATCGACCAGCGCTTGTCGAACGCGTTTTGATCGGGTTGCTTTGCAAGCTACAAATTCCTCCCAAAGCTTTGATGCTAAGCGGAAATGGCTCGGACGAGCCATTTATTTAAGATTTTGAAGTAGAGGCAGGGGGGTGAGAATCAAGATTGGTACTACCCCTGCCTCGTCTAGCCTGGCGGCTAGGTTCTGGGGGAAGGATGTCACTTTGTTTGTCAGATATTTTATACATCACCTTCCTGATCGTAATGCATGTTCGCGGAAATTTTTCGCAGGGCGATACCACTGAGACATCGAATAGCTGTCTCCTGGATTCCTTCACTGCTCTTTGGCAACGACAAGCCGATCATGTGGTTGTAAGAATTAAGAGCTATGAAGAATGAGAGACTCAAGTCTACGACTGTCCGCTTTACGGACTCAGACCTGCATCTTATTGACTGCCTGCAAGAAAAGCTCGGGCTCGGCATGATTCACATCATTCGACTCGCCATTAGGCGCTTGGCCGAAAGTGAGAATTTACTGCTCTTCCCCTCCACTCCTAAGAAACGTTAGGAAGGCGCAAATGTGTCCCAATAATAATCTGCCACGAAGACAGTTGCATGCTTCCAGGTTCAAACAAGGGCGTGCTAAGTTGAGCGAAAGAACGTGACCTCGATCACAGAAAACCCGGAGACGATGCAAACAACCCTCTTGAAGTGCTGGCATTAGATCGGTGTTCTGATCGGTTCTTGGCCGGCTAGGCGGGCCCTGAAACTGTCGTGCGGAACTCTTGAGAGGTTCTAGAGTCCGACGCGCTGACGAAATCATGATCAGCAAATCTCCTACCGACAAACTGCTCGCCCCTGAGAGCGGCGTTCACAGCGTCCAGTAGTTCGCTTCCCGCATCAGTCTTGACGATGTAGCCGCAAGCACCTGCCCAAAGCGCTTCCTGCACCACGTCGGCTGAGCATTCCTGGCTTACAAACACTATTTTGGATTCGGGTGCGACCTTGCCGATTCGGCGAGCAGCTTCGATTCCGTTTATAGATGGAAGGCCGATGTCGAGCAGAATCAAGTCCGGTTGCAGTTCGTCCGCTTTCCGGACCGCTCGCAGTCCGTCTGAGACCTCACCCACGATCTGCAATTCCGGTCTTTCCATAAGAGTTGAACAAATGAATTTCCGATACGGCTCTGAATCCTCGACCACAAGAACCCGGCTTGACGTCATTTCCAAGTACCCCCTGATAATAGCCAACCCAACTCTGAGAGTTTTGTTGTTATTCCCGCACACACAGCGATACAACACTCTGGCTGGGGAGTGGTACAGAGAAGTAATTCGACGTTACACCATTTCGAATCGTCACACAATACGGCAAAGCTTGATTCATACCTGTTAAAACTGACAGGTCACAAATGGCGAAGAACTGCCTGCTAAATAACTGATGACGGGGAAAAAATCTCAAACCATAGCCATTCGTCTTTTGACGAATCCTAAGGGCGACATCAAATTAACCCACCGCCCACTAGTACTCTAGGCAGTTTCCCCTAGACAAACCTCATGTTAAACCTCAAGGCTGAACACTCACCACACACCCTAACTCAACATAACCAACTTGAAGCAATCCATAAAACTACAAGGAGAAATTATGTCAATCAAGAATCCGAGGGAATTGTTCCTGCTTATGCTCAGCGAACTCCGGCAGGGTACCGAGCGGACAACCGAGTTCTTCGACGAAATTAGCCAAATGGCTCAAGACACGGACATAAAGGAGGCGCTGGAGGCCCGTGTATTCGTGGCCCAGAACATCCTCAGCACTATTGATCAATGCTTCAAACTCATTGGCGAGCAGCCTGTGAAGCTCAGCGGGCATCTATACGAAGCCTTTGCCGAGGACTTCCGCAGGGAACTCGCTGAGATCCAGAATCCGGCGGTTCGGAACCTCTTCATCCTTACCAGGGCCAGCCAGTTAGCTCATCTGCGGATTGGTGAGTACAAGGCTCTAATTGCGGCTGCTGATTTGTCGCGTCACTATGCCGTTGGGGTACTACTTGAAAGCTGCCTCGCCGACAAACTCGCTTTCGTAGAGCGGACAGGGCGCTTCATTCGGGCGATTGTGGAAACCAGGGTAGCTGAAAAAATTACTGCAAGAGCGGCTGCATAGCCGAGCTTTTTCAGCAACCCAACTTGTGCGTCGATGGCGTTTATTGAAGTTGCGCGCCGGGATCGTGGTCGATTCTGCACGGCCCCGGCGCGAGCACAAGCTTGCACTGATGCGCCTTCGTCTAGAACGCAAGCCTGACAGCTACCTGTTCTACGCGGGCACTTACAGTAGTGCTGCTGATGACACGTGGCGAAGTGAAATTTGTGTCGGGGTTCGCAAACTGCAGATTTCCCACGTGCGTGACGAGTTGTGCTTCCTCAGTTGTGCAACGAGAGCGCTAGCGCGGCGACCGTGTACAGGGTCCGGTTCCTCTGCTACGATGCGGGTGTTGCGCCGTGGCCAGCCATGTTAACTCGCCATTGTATATGGAGAGGAACTGGAAGTTTTGACAGTAACCGGATACTAGCAGTGTTTGCTAGAAATCGTATTCGGAACTTGTTTCTCCAACGTGAGTTCTTACGCTTCTGCCATGCGGATTACCTCATTGTGGTAATATCCACGCGAATAGTACGATGCGCGCCTAAGCAGCGAGGCCGAGAAGTGCGTAGACGAGCGGCACGGTTATTCTTTGTTGTACTTGTGACAGCTTTTGTGGTGCCGCAGGCCCGTTCCGCGAGACCTGCAAGAGAAGTCCGGCGCGTCCTCCTTATTAATGTTTTCGACCCTCTTTCGTCACCCGGCGTCGCTGCCTTGGATCACGGGATAATTGCCAGTCTGGAGAGTTCGCCTTACCAGATTGAGCTCTATAGTGAGGATCTGGAAATGACCCTATTTCCGGATGAGGCTCACCAGGAGCAGTTTCGTGGGTGGTACACCCGTAAGTATCAGGATCGCAAGCCCGATGTGATCATTGCTATCGGACTCGAACCCATCAAATTTCTGGCCCTGTCGCATAAGGTGTCCTTCCCGGACACACCGATCGTCTTCTGTGGAAGTACAGAGGAGATGCTAGGCCCTCTGAAGCTCGACTCTGACTTCACGGGTGTGTGGGAGGCGGCGCAGCCCGAGAAAACCCTGATCGCTGCATTGCATCTTCAACCCGGCACCAAACACGTAGTTGTGGTCGGTGGTGTGGGAGCGTATGACCGGTATTTGGAGGCCATTGCCAGGGGGAGTTTCCGCAAATATGAGTCGCGCTTCGACGTCTTGTATCTCACGGACCTTGACATGCCCACGCTGCTTGAGCGTCTGGAGCATCTGCCGGACAATACGATCGTTTACCACACGTCCTTGATGCAGGATGCGTCGGGAGCGCGCTTTATTGATGCGACTCAGTCAGTTCCACTGATTGCCAGCGCTTCCAGGGCGCCAGTCTTTGTCGTGGACGACGTGGACCTCGGCAGAGGTACAGCTGGCGGTGACGTGTTGAGCTTTGCCTCCGATGGAAGGGTTGCCGGCGAGATGGCAGTGAGGGTTCTTAACGGTGAGAAGCCACAGGACATCCCTATTGCTAAGAGTGCCAATCTTTACATGTTTGATTGGCGAGCCCTGAAGCGCTGGGAACTCAAGGAGACCGATCTACCCCCAGGCAGCATTGTCCTCAACCGAAAGCCCACTGTCTGGGAGTTGTATAAGCGATACATCATTAGCGGCATTGCTCTGATCGTATTGGAGGCGTTGTTAATCTTCGGGCTGTTGTGGCAACGGTCCGAGCGCCGCAAATCTGTGAAAGCGTTGCGCGAAAGTGAGGAACGCTTTCGCCTGGTTGCAGACACAGCGCCCGTAATGATCTGGATGTCCGGGCCCGACAAGCTATGCAGCTACGTCAACAAGACCTGGCTGGACTTCACAGGCCGCTCACATGGAGCAGAGCTTGGCGACGACTGGGCCGGAGGTCTTCATCCCGATGATCTAGGCCGCAGTCTGCAATCCTACACGGAAGCATTCGACCGAAGAGAATCGTTTGAAACGCAGTACCGCCTGCGGCGACACGATGGGGAATATCGTTGGGTTCTGGACAAGGGCGTGCCGAGATTCAATCCGAATCACACTTTCGCTGGCTATATAGGCTCTTGCATCGACATCACAGATCGGAAGCTCGCCGAGGAAACGATGTCCACTATGGGGCGCAGGTTAATCGAAGCGCACGAAGAGGAACGTACCCGGATTGGCAGAGAGCTTCACGACGATATTAATCAGCGCCTTGCGCTCCTGGCTGCAGAACTGGATCGATGGGGGCAGCGTATTCCTCCCGCCAGCGAGTTCATTGCACAAGTCCTCAACGCCCAGCGGCGTATCACGCAGATCGCCAAGGATGTGCAAGGTCTGTCCCACAGGTTGCATTCCTCGAAGCTGGAATATCTAGGTCTCGCCACCGCCGCCAACAGCTTCTGCAGGGAGATGTCGGAACAGAGTAAAGTCGAGATTCAGTTCACTCAAACGGGTATACCGCGGAGCCTGCCCAAGGAAATCTCTCTTTGCCTGTTCCGCGTTTTGCAGGAGGGGCTGCAGAACGCTGTGAAGCACAGTGGAGTTCGGAGTTTCACGGTGGATCTCCACGGCGCCGAGGAAGCGATCGAGCTCACGGTAGAGGACACTGGCGGCGGCTTTGAAGAACAAGAAGCCTTCACTCGCCCGGGCCTGGGTTTAATCAGTATGCGTGAGCGACTTCAAATGGTATGTGGCGAATTCGAAGTCAAATCAAAACCCGGAGCCGGAACCAGGATCTATGCGCGGGTTCCCATCAAAACGCAAAGCTATCGCGCCGTGGCCGGATGAGTACTGGTCTGCGATGACTGTTTTGAATAAAGGTACGAACTGGATGCCTGGGCCGATGCTGTAACAACCGAGTCCGCCGCTGTTTCACAGAACGCGAGAACCTGAAACCTGGAACAGGTTTATGCTTCGTATTAATGTTGAGTGCGATGCGTCCCTCCGCATCCGGGTCAGTTGTCGTGGGCCTCTTCTCAAGGGATCCAGTATGCCGCCGGCTACACCCTGTCGCAAGCTCCCACACGTTCCAAAACCTGTCCAGCTCAAGAAAGTAGCAAAGGAACCGGAGGCGCATCATGTCGGTTTCGCGAAAGGCAAATCATGGTTGCTCGTGTATCCTGGCGGTTGCATGCAGTTTGAGTTTCTTCTCCTGTGGGGAATGTGTCGAGACACCGTCAATTGCCTCCATCGCGCCCACCAGCGCGACAGCCGGGAGTTCGGCGCTTGTACTCGTCGTCAACGGGAGCCAGTTCCAGCGCAACTCGATCGTCGAGTGGAATGGCAGTGCTCGGGCGACCATTTTTGTGAATGGTCATCAACTGACGACAGCCATTCCCACCGAAGATCTTGCTGTGCCAGCGGCGGTGAAGGTCACGGTTTTCAGTCCTCCGCAGTCACAGCCGGTCACGTTCGGGGCTAACGCGACATCCTCGGCGACGTCTTCACTGAAAGGGGATTGCGTGGGAGGAACCTCTAATGTTCTCAACTTCGCGGTCAGCCCGTGACAAGATTAGGTTTTGGGAGGCTCGTTGTTAACTTGCGAGCTCATCGAGCACCGCAAGCGGGACCCCATCATCATTGCTCACGCAGCAGGGCTTTTAAGCTCTGTAGTGCTGTCTTCGATTGCGGCCGCTGGTCCGTTGTTCTTTACCGATTGAATTCCGTTCTCCATTGCCGAGACCGAAGAATACATTTCGCTCTTGCCGATAATCTGGCCATTCGTTGCTGTCAGAACAAAGAAAGGCTGTCCATTCTTCGCCGTTTTGCGTTCGTAGCGGGTATCGTCGCCGGCGTTGGCCTTCACAGAGTCGATGCCTATAATAGCGTTCTGCTTTTGCTTGTAAAGTTCGCTGGTTAGAATCACTTCACCGTTCCCCGCTTTTAGGTTGAACATGAATTGACCACTTCCGCCTTGCTTCAAGTCGAATGTAGCTGCCATGGTTTCTTCTCCTCCTGAACTGCTGGGTTGTCTCCGATTCAGCCTGTAGCCAATCGTCGAGGTCATGCCCATCTTCTCTTCTGCGTTGCTCATAAATTTCGTAAGCACGGCAACAGACTTGCTCGCGGCGCGCAAGGCTAGCGTCGGTTGTCCGGCTTGCTGTAGGTCGGTGGGGCATCGTGGATGCACGCTTCATTATGCTGTCACTCCTTATCTGCAACGGCCACACCTGAACTCTCGGGGTTCAGACACCTTTATCAAGGGTAGCGTCGTTTTCGTGAACTGCATCTACTGACAGTATTCTGCTCGGGGAACAACCGCTCAAAGACCATCTTTAGGGATTTGGTGGCAGGAGAAGCTTTCAGGCACATTGTGCAGTCTCAACTTTTTGTTCTTTAGC
>JBAPOI010000178.1:0-9411 GCA_049279555.1 Candidatus Sulfotelmatobacter sp. | reverse complement strand
TTATCGAGATGCCCGCCGGTAATCACGATGGCCGTCGAACCCATCTCATGCAGCTTCTGAGCCGCCGCCCTCATTTCTTCTAGATCCCGAACCTTCAGCCCAGTAAGCGCAGCAGCCTCACCGACATTCGGCGTGATGACATCAGCAAGTGGGAGGAGCTTCTCGATAAGCATTCGGATCCCCGGCGCATCCAGCAATTCAGTGCCAGACGATGACTGCAAGATTGGGTCAAGAACCACGTTCGGCACTTTGGCGCTGCCTTGTTGACTAAGAAACTCTGCCACCGCTTTGACCACTTTCGCTGTGCCGAGCATTCCGATGTGGACAGCTGCGATCGGGATATCGGATGCAAGTTCCTGCAGGGTCTCGACCACTAGGCCGGTATCAACCGTCTCGACCCGGCGCACGCCAGAGGTCGACTGCACGGTCAGGGCGGTCACGCAGGCAACTCCGTAGCAGCCGTGGGCAGCGATCGTTTTAATATCTGCCGTCACCCCAGCCCCCGAGGATGGATCAAAGCCAGCGATGGTTAAGACGATGGGCGGTCTCTCAGCCATAGTTTTCTCGACCTTAACATGAACCATGCCACATCGGAGCGGCCTCAGTCTGTGACAAAGAACGGCATTTTGCGACCCCCTCAGAGCTGGACCATGACTTACAACGATCCGCACGAAAGGACAAACTTACCTTAAGAAACTGCCACTTTTTGAAGCAACCATCTATGCAACATACTAACAATAAACAACTTACCCATATATCTCTCGTAAGCCATTGAATCCATTGATGATGAAAATACTTCCTAGTCTACATTGTGTTGAGTATTTACCTTACTATAAACAGTCAAGTTTATTGTTTTAAGCAATATACCTAATATTACTCATCATTAACAATAAGTTACGTGAGATATCGATTACTGCCACGTCACCATAGACCATTCACTTTCGGGTTGACAAGCCTCCGCCTGGCCTCTAGCATTTACAGAACGTTAACCCAATTCTGGCCAGGAAGACTTTTGAGATGCGAGGAGAACTGAATGCACAGACGTATCGCTCATGGACTGATGATCGCTTTGTTGATCATCGGGCTGGGAGCTGCACAGGGTCCAAACAGCTCGGAGGCCACACCAAGCCCTGGTAGCCTAACTCAAACCACGCCCAAAATTCGAACGCCACCCGGCAAGAATGCCGCGTATCAAGTTGGGACAGCCTCTTGGTATGGCGAGGATTTCGTCGGAAAGCCGACCGCCAGCGGTGAAGATTACGACATGTACGACATGACCGCCGCGCATCCCACGCTTCCTTTGGGAAGCTACGTACGGGTAACTAACCTGCGCAATGGACGGGCAGTTGTCGTCAAGGTAAACGATCGCGGTCCGGTAGTGCCCGGGCGCATTATCGACCTGTCGTTCGGCGCCGCTCGGGCCCTGCAGTTCGAGCATCGGGGCTTGCAGAAGGTGCGGATCGATCTGGTTAAACCTCGGACTGAACACCGGCCCGTTTACCAGACCGTGGCCTATAACCACCCACTGGTGGAACTCCCGTAAAAACCCTATACTGTGAGGGATGCAGGCCAGTCTACCCAAGCCCATCCCTCACAACAACTCCCTAGAAAAACATCTTGCTGGCAACGCTGCTCGTAGCGATCTCCATGCTAGTGACCCGCGCGAGAAGTTAATTGTTGCCTTGGACGTCTCAACTGCTGCCGCTGCGCAGAAGATTGTCGCGACTGTCGGGGATTCTGCGCTTACCTACAAAGTAGGCATGCAACTCTATACCTCCGAAGGCCCCGAGGTAGTGAGGGATCTCGTAGCTTCTGGCCGGCGCGTATTTCTCGACCTCAAGTATCACGACATTCCAAACACGGTCGCTTCGGCGGTACGCGAAGCCGCTCGGCTCGGCGTGAGCATGTTAACCGTGCACGCGAGTGGCAGCAATAAAATGCTGCGGGCTGCCGTCGACGCTGCCCGTGCCATAAATCCTTCCCTGCTGGTGCTGGCCGTCACCGTGCTCACCAGCCTCGATCAAAACGATCTAGAACAGATCGGAGTTCAAGGAAGTGTTCAGGACGAAGTCCTGCGATTGTCGAGGCTAGCCCTGGCGAGTGGATGTCGAGGAATCGTAACTTCAGCCCGTGAGTCCGCAAGGCTTCGCAGCGAACTCGGAGACGATTTCGCCATCGTGACTCCTGGCGTGCGCCCTCTCGGCAGCGACCACGCTGACCAAGCTCGCGTCGTCACCCCCCCACAGGCAATCGCGGCCGGAGCGAGCCACATTGTCGTCGGCCGTCCTATCACTGAAGCAGCTGATCCGGCTGCCGAAGCTCGTTCAATTCTACAACAGATCAGTTAAAGGTTTTTAAATTCATCAAACTCAACTCTATATTGCTTTTACTAAAGCCTTCTCAATGTTCGGGATTCGTCGAAGCCTTTACGGCGCCGCCGCTCCAGAAGTAGTCATCTTCCGTAAATCTTCCGCCGAACCCCGCAGCAAATTCCTCAGCACTGCAACTTCTGCGGTGATGCCGGTGCGAAGCGCAGGGTCCACATCCGGCGCAAACAGCGAAGAGTGATTCGAGGGCAACATCGTTCCTGAAGCCTTGGCTTGCGCGAACTTCTCGGGATCGGCGCCTCCAAGACTGAAATAAAATCCCGGGATTCCCTGCTCAACATAAAAAGAAAAATCTTCCGACGGCGTGATTGGCTCCTGGATCAGCACATTCTTTTTCCCCAGCGCCGACTCGAGCACTCCACGCATTCGCTGCGCAAGTGCAGGGTCGTTGTACACCAGGTCCGCGCCTTCGTAGGCATCAACTGACGGCAGCCGCACCGCACCCGCCGCTTCAGCTTCCGCCTTCGTGATCCGCGCAATCGCCGCGAGCACTTGCTTGCGCACTTCTGTTTTATTCGTGCGAACCGTCAATCCCATCTCAGCTTCATCCGGAATGATATTGTTCTTGGTCCCGGCGCGGATATAACCCACGGTGACCACGGCCATATCTCCCGGCTTCACTTCGCGCGAAGCGATCGTCTGCAAAGCTAGAATGGTTCGCGCCGCGATCACAATCGGATCGATCGTAGTCTGGGGCGCTGAACCGTGCCCGCCTTTGCCGTAAATCGTGATGTGAATGGAGTCCGCATTCGTGTTGTAAACCCCCGGCGTAATTCCGACCTCGCCCGCGGGAAGCGTGTTGCCCACGTGCAGCGCCACCACAACATCGGGTCTGGGAAAGCGCGTGAACAGGCCGTCGGCAATCATTGCTTTCGCGCCGCCGATGGCCTCCTCGGCAGGCTGTCCAATCAGCATCAGCGTTCCATGCCAGGTGTCTTTGCTGTGCGCCATGATCGCGGCGGTACCGACAATCGACGCCATGTGCAGGTCGTGCCCGCAAGCATGCATCACCGGCACATCGTGTCCGCCATCATCTTTGGCGCGGACTTTGCTTGCGTAAGGAAGCCCAGTCTTTTCTTCCACAGGAAGCGCATCCAGTTCAGTTCGCAGCATCACGGTCGGCCCTGCGCCATTCTTCAAAATGGCGACGACTCCAGTGCCGCCGACACGTTCTGTGACTTCATATCCGAGCCCGCGTAATCGGCCGGCCACCTTTGCCGCAGTCTGCGTTTCGTGAGCGGAGAGTTCCGGATTCTGATGAAGATCGAGGTACAGCGCATGCGCGTCGGGATAGACTGCATCAACTTCTTTTGCCGTGGGAGCCTGAGCGCTCGCTAGAGCGCTCAAAGAAACAAATAGGAGAAAACGAGGCCAAGTCATGTCCCGGATGATAGCGGGCTCCGCAATCGGCTGCAAATTCGCGCTGAACTGGCTCGGTCACATAAGCCCGTTTTTAGCTGTACTGATCACAAGTGATTCTCAACTCGCCGCAATACTAGAAAAATGCTAGAGATGCGCGTTGAGCGCTTGTGTATGATCCGACTCCTGCATGGGCGGGGATCAAGAGATCAACCAATGAGCGGCGAGTCCTCGAACGGAAGTGTCGAAGTCGGCGTGGCGCTGACGCCGCGCACCGACAGTGTGTCCGGCGCAAGTGAATTCAATCTCAACTATTACGGCTGGCGAGTAGTGTTAGCGGCGTGTCTCGGTGTGATGGCGGGCTTCGGTTCGCTATTTGTTTATACCTTTTCCGTGTTTGTAAAGCCGCTGGCTGCGGAATTCGGCTGGAGCCGCGAGGCCATCTCAAGCGGTTTCGCCATCGCTGCTGTCACGCTGGGCGTCATTTCTCCGTTGCTTGGCCGATGGATCGACCGCCTCGGCCCGCGTCGCATCATTCTTGTATGCATGACGATATACGGGTGCGCCATCGCCTCGTTGTCGCTGTTGCGCTCCGGCTTGTGGCAGTTTTACGTGACATGCTTCGTACTGGGTGTCGTCGGGAACGGCGCAGCACACCTCGCTTTTTCGCGGTCGATTTCCACCTGGTTTCAGCGACGTTTGGGGACGGCGCTGGCCTTTGTGATGGTCGGCGCGGGCTTGGGAGCCATGATTTTGCCTGTCGTCGCTCAATCCATCATCAGCGGGTCTGGCTGGCGCGCGGCGTATGCGTCTCTCGGCGGTCTTGCATTGTTACTCGGCTTGCCCCTCAGTTGGCACTACATTCGCGAGCGCGGAATTCTCGAAAACAACTCTGCTCCAGTCGCCTATTCTGGAATGACGTGGCAGCAGGGGTTGCGATCTTTTTCTTTCTGGATTATCGCCACCATTCTTTTCGTGAGTTCGATCAGCATGAACGGAGCAATCACTCACCTCTCCGCATTGCTGACCGATCGAGGCCTCACGGCCGGAAACGCGGCCCTCTGCGCGTCTGTACTCGGTGGATCGAGCCTGCTCGGCAGGATTGTCGTGGGATGGCTGCTGGACCGGTTTTTCGGGCCTCGCGTCGCGCTTGCAATTCAACCTCACTACCGCGCTTGGCATTTTTCTTCTCGCCCGCGCCACCAGTTTTCCTGCAGGCTGCTTTGCTGCCGCGCTTATTGGCGTGGGAGCAGGAAGCGAAGCCGCCATTACACCGTACCTGCTGACGCGATACTTTGGCCTGCGCGCTTTTTCCACGCTGTACGGTCTCACCTGGACGTTTTATGCGGCTGCGGGAGCCATCGGTCCGGTGATACTAGGACACGCATTCGATGCAACCGGTTCCTATACATCTTTGCTGACTCTGCTCGCGACGGCGCTGGGACTGGCAGCAGCAACGAATCTACTGCTTCCCCGCTACTCAGCTTCTTTCTCTGTCGAGATTGAATGAGCGAAGATCAAGGCGTCAATTTTCCGGTCGAGAGATAGTCCTGCGAAGGCACGCCGAATGCGTCAGCAACACGATTGAAGAAAGCAAACATTGCAGTGATGTAGACAGCTTCTGCAATCTGGCCTTCTTTCCACCCTGCGTCTCGAAGTTTCTGAACGTCCTCGGCGGTCGAGCGATAGGCAGCATCGGTGATCAGCTTGACGTAATCCAGCAAAGCGCGCTCCGCCGGAGTCAGGCCCGCTTCGTCAAGCTTGCCTTCGACGATGGCTTGTACGCATTGATCAGGTGCTCCCTGTACACGCAGGAAGTAGGCGTGGCTGTCTAGTCAATAGGGACAACGATTCAAATAGGAGACATAGCTCGCGATTAATTCTTTGTATCGCCGTGAGAGATGCCCTTCCGAGAAGTGAACTGTGTTTCCGAACTCAATCACTCGGCGCAGAAAGTCGGGGCGTGCGCCAAAGCACTTGATGATGCCCGGAACTTGCTGCCGCCCAGACCCGGCCCGCCAAAAGTCGTAAGCCGCAGCCGTTTCTCCGGTAGCTTCCGCATCTTCAATGATTCTGATTTTTGTCGCCGGCTTTACCGCGTGAGTGTCGTTCCCGCCCTCTGAAATCTGGCTGCCCTCTTTTTTGTTGTTCTCCATCACTCCAACCTCTCATTCTTGTGTCGCCCAAGAACTGCAATGATCCTCACGCGCGGACACGCACAGGGCCGTCCGAACCAGTCCTGCTCGATGAGTCCTTGAATCGTCGGCAAAATTGATAGAAAGCCCATGCGCCGCAGCGAAAGAATCCGATCACGGCAGTGAAGAGAAACGTGGAAATCACGCCTCGCGGTCTGAGACGGTTATAAACCAGATTCATCGTCCAGGCCGGGCTCGTGTACACGATTCCCGCATCTCTTAGCCCAATGCGATTTCTTACGCTTGGCTCGTAAACAATTCTCTCGATTCCGCTGTTGAAGAATTTCGCCAATTGCAGAATTCGGCTGCTGTACAAAGCTCTCGACAGAGCCGGCACTTCGCCCCGCTTCCGGAATTTCAGGATCAGCGATGCCGCTTCGGCCGCATGCCTTAACGCGGCCGTAACTCCATTTGCCGTGATGGGATCTACCATCGATGCAGCTTCGCCAGCGATCAGCCAGTTGGGCCCGGCCACTCCTGCATGTGCCCGGCAACGAAAGGAGGTCACGTTCAGCGGGCCGATCGGTCCGCCAGTCAACATCGGCTCGAAGTGCGGATGCTTCTTCAACTGCTCCTCGAAAATCTCGTCGAGAGAAAGTCCCCGCTCCCGTTTCGCTTTGGTCGCTGCTCCCGTGGTCACATATCCCACGCTTACAGTGTCCGGGTTTATTGGAATCTCCCACAACCAGTCCAGATATTCCGATGGCATGGGATCCATGTACAGCATGGTTCCTTCCACAGCGTGCTTCACTGCAAAGTAGTTCCATAGCGCGACCTTAGGTGGCCCAAACTCGATTGCGCGAAGCTTAAATTCGCGAGTAAGAATAGGCGCTGCAAATCCTGACGAATCGATGAACCACTTAGCAGCGAAGGTCGAGCCGCCGGCAGTCTTGACAGAAAGTATCTTGTTCCCCTCTCGATTCACACCGACAACTCTGTCGCGAACAACAGTCACACCTTGCGCGGTGGCCAGATTCATCAATTCTTCGTCCAGCCGCATTCGGTCTACGTGCAGCGTTCGAAGTTCGACGTGCAAGGGCGAGCGCGCGAGCCACGCGGAGGGAACGTATTGCTCAGAGCCGCCGTCGCGGAGCTGCAAAGTTACGTGACGCTTCCACGTCGCGATCCGCTCGCTCACCAAATGTTCCATCGGCAGCCCCAGCGCCTTCAGCAGGTCGGGAGCCGACCAGTCCAGCGATTCCCCGACTGCTTGCCGGGCAGTGTTGGCCGGCTCAATGCAAGTGACGCTGAGTCCAGCCCGCGCGAGATGAAGCGATGCTGCTTTTCCGGCCAAACCTCCTCCGATAACAATTACGTCGTAAGCGCTGGCGGGTCCTCGAGGGGCCATTCGGTCAGTCCTGACTACAGTGGGTGGATTATTGTCGCAGGATTCCGCTCGTGCTTTCGGAGGAATGTGTTCGTCGTGCCGCCCTATACCGCCGATTCCTGCTCCCGTTTTCCGTCGAGCGCTCCAAGAATCTGCTGAACTTGCCACAGGTGGCGGCGTTGGTGAGCGGCGAGCATGCGGAAAGCCCCATAAGCGTTATAGGTTACGTGCGCACACACTGGACACGAGACCTTCACCTTATCAATGGCGAGCCCGGCCGCTGAGTATACGGTTTCTGACAGCCGCAATTGCGATTCCTTAAAAGCCGACCACGCAGCTTCAAAATCCGTTTGCTGTGGCACCAGTTGGGGAATGACTTTATATCGGAGACGATAAGGCGGTTCCAGATTGCGGATCAACAGCGAAGCGATCGCCCCGGTCCGGAGCGTGCGATGGGAAGCGAGTTTGGGAGCGGCCGCAATCGCTTTCGAGATCTCCGGAAGAAACGCGTTCGTAGTACGCGCGAGATGGTCCAAACACTCGGCGACGGACCATGATTCCGGCTCCAACCTCGTCGTGAGTTCCGACGCCGAGCGGCCCCGCACAAGCTTTCTGGCCACAAGAGTTGCCCGGAGAATCTGCTCCAAGAGGCTAGCAAGTTGGAAGGCAGATGTTCCAGGCTGAGTGGCCTTGATTCCGGATGGGAGCAGCTCTACCGGCAGCGGAATCTTTTCTGACAATCCTTCCACTCGTTTCAAGCTTGCGCTCCCGCGATATCCGACTTGTTTCAAAACTCAAGAGTCCGCACTTCAAAAGAGGCATCAAGCGTTTGCCTTGAGACGTTAATGGTGAAGGATGCAGGAGGCAATAGTACAAAAATGCTAGCGAGCATAATTCGCAATCGAGACGGAAACCGCATCTCGCCCGCAATCAGTTCGAAAGCATTGTCAGACTCCTACTTCCTTCTTTGTTGTCTCTGTCACTCCTCGTTGAAGCGAGTACTGCTTTCCGATTATTGACCACGCTGCAAAGCGTCCCTATATTCGCCGCACTTCAATCTGTGAGCGAATTCTCGCGTGTGTTGTCTAAAGCGCACGAGAAACTGTTTTGTGAAATCAATCTTGATTCTTGAGGACGAATGAGGAGAAGCATGCGTAGTGCGAAGACGCTGACATTATTCCTGATGGCCCTGTTTACAAGTTTGAATGTTGCCGGACAGCAAATCACGGGGAGCATTCGCGGAACTGTAAGCGATCCGAGCGGAGCGATAGTGCAAGCCGCGACGGTTACTGCAAGGCATATAGAAACCGGATTGACGCGGATTGCGATTACAGACCGTCAGGGAGAATATGTGCTAGTCGAACTCCCCATCGGGCACTACCAACTGGAGACTCAGGCGAAGGGTTTCCAGACCTACGTGCAGCAAGGAATCTTGCTGGACGTGAACCAGACTGCGACGGTTGGCATTCACCTCAAGCTCGGGTCGGAGACGCAGCAGGTGGAAGTGAGCGCGGATGCCGCATTGGTTCAGAGCACGGTCAGCAGTCTTGGGCAAACCGTGATGGAGCATGAGATCCTCGACCTCCCACTGGACGGCCGCAATTTTTCTCAGCTGGGATTGCTTCAGCCCGGCGTTGTGCCCTTGACTCCTGGACTACTCGAAGCCGGTGGTCCGGCGCGGCAGAATCAGGCCTATGCTGTCGATGGTCAGCGGCCGGAATCGAATAATTTCTTGATCGACGGTGCCGACAATGTCAGCTCCGTGGATGGCGGATTTGTTATCAAGCCACCGATCGATGCGATAGCCGAGTTCAAAATTCTGAGCCACAACGCGAATGCGGAGTTCGGACGGAACACCGGCTCGACGACGAACATTGTTACGCGGTCTGGGTCCAATTCGTTTCATGGCGCCGCATGGGAATTTCTTCGCAACGACGCGATGGATTCCTCCGACTACTTCACGCAAAGCGTGCAACCGTTAAAACAGAACCAATTCGGCGCCACCTTCGGCGGACCGATTGCCAAAGACAAGACGTTCTTCTTCACGTATTACGAAGGCTTCCGCAACCGGCAAGGTGAGACCGTACCTGCAACCGTGCCTTCTGCGGCGGAAAGGACAGGCAATTTTGGTCAGCTGTGTACG
>JBAPOI010000177.1:0-10954 GCA_049279555.1 Candidatus Sulfotelmatobacter sp. | reverse complement strand
GCCGATTCGTCTGAGCTGCATTCTGTGGCGCGAACGAGTTCTTCAGCAGGTGAGACGGTTGCCGAGACTGCTGCCGCTTCTCAGGATTCTCATGTTTGATTCCGCGACCGGGGGTTCGGAAGACGACCCCAAGCGCGAAGCCATGCCCACCATGGGGTTTCTCGATCACCTCGAGGAACTGCGCCGCCGCCTTGTCTACTCGATTGCTGCCGTGGCCGTGGGATTTTTCGCCTGCTGGTGGAAGGTAGAGAGTATTTATGAAATTATGCAGCGGCCTATTATGGACGTGCTCAAAGCCAACGGAATGGCGGAGAAGCTCGTCTATCTAAATCCCACCGAGCCCTTCAATCTTTACTTGAAGATCGCCGCATTGGCGGGATTGTTCCTCACCTCACCCTTCGTGCTCTATCAAGTGTGGATGTTTATTTCGCCTGGGCTCTACCGCAACGAGAAGCGCTATGTCGTCCCCTTCATGGTGTCGACCATTGCACTGTTCATGACCGGCGGCTATTTCGGTTACAAGATCGTTTACCCGCGAGCGCTGGAATTTCTGATTCACTTCGGCCGGCAGTTCCAGCCGATGATTACCATCGGCGAATACACATCGTTATTTCTGAGTATCATCCTCGGCATGGGACTGATCTTCGAAATGCCGATTCTCATTTTCTTTCTGGCGTTGATGGGCATCGTCAGCGCAGGCTTCATGTGGAAGAATTTTCGTTACGCCATTCTGATCTGCTTCGTCATTGCGGCGATCGTAACGCCGACTCCCGATATTTTGAATATGTGCATCTTCGCCGCACCGATGATTGCGCTGTACGCCATCAGCATTGGCATCGCGTGGCTGGTCCATCCTAAGCAACGGCGGGCGCGGAGCGAAAAGAAGGCAGCGTAGCAGCAATCGAGACTAATCACTTATGATCGGCAGGGTTATGCTCGGCAAATTTATCGACGTTTCGATTGTGTGGCTCTGCTGCCTGATGCTCGTGGCTTGCGACCGGGACAAGAATACAGCTCAGGCTGACGCGCAACCGGCTGCTGCTGCCGAGTCTGTCACTCCCAAACTTTCCCTTCCGCCCGACAACGGCCCCGTCCCGGCGTTCGATTCCAATCGCACCATGAAGTACGTGAAAGAAATCGTAGCTTACGGTCCGCGTCCCCTCGGCAGCGCGAATCACAAGAAAGTTGAAGACTACCTCCTCGCCCATCTCAAAGGCGATGTTGTTGAGAATGACATCTTCACGGCAGACACGCCCGAGGGCAAATTTCCCGTCCACAACATCATTGCCAAATTTCGCGGGACGAAGGACGGCATAGTTGTTATCGCGAGCCACTACGACACGAACTATCCACTGCGCAATACCTCTTATGTGGGAGCGAATGATGGTGCCTCTTCCAGCGCGCTGTTGTTGGAATTGGCGAGTCAACTTCGGAGTAAGACCCGCGAAGGCTATAGCATTTGGCTGGTGTGGGACGACGCCGAAGAAGCAATCAAACCAGATACTGAAATGCCCTTTGATAAGGATAGCTTGTACGGAATCACTCATGTGGCGGAGAAGTGGCAAGCGGACGGAACACTCAAGAAGGTCAAAGCATTCTTACTCGCGGACATGGTGGGAGACGCTGACCTCAACATCGAGCGGGACGCAAGCTCTACGCCTTGGCTTGAAGATGTGGTCTACGAAGCGGCTACGAGGTTGGGTTATCAATCGCATTTTTTTGCTCGCACCATGCCGGTGGACGATGATCACATCCCGTTTGTAAAGTGGGGCGTGCCCTCAGCCGACCTCATCGACTTCGACTACGGATACAACGATGTGTTCTGGCACACCACGCAAGATACAGTCGACAAACTGAGCCCCAAGAGTCTGGAAATCGTAGGCAGCACGATCCTGGAGACGATCGGCATCCTCGACAGGATGGACCCACTACCACCAAAATAAAATGCTGCTGTGCCCGAACGGGTGCTTCGCTTAGCCTTTGCGTTCTTCTCAGTAGTAGCTTTTGCTCTTTTCCAGAAATTCATTTCTAATGCACCCGATATGCGAAAGCTGAAAATCTTCTGCTTGTGCGCCATCTTCAGCGCTTTCTGTCTGGCTGCAACCCCGCCCCACGATAACATCGACAAAGACGCTGACGACGAGGCACGCATCATTCAGGTCGCGCTGCAACCCTCCGCGCTCGAGAGCAACCTCCGCCGCCTCACAGACGAGATTGGAGGCCGCGTCCCCGGCACACCCGCCATGCAGCGCGCCGTCGATTGGGGAGTGCAAATGTTTAAGGATGCAGGCGCCGACAGCGTCCACACCGAAGAATTTACGATTCCTTATTCATGGTCCGAAGGCGCGACGGAGATGACCGTCAGCTCCATGGGGACGCCGCTGGAGTCCAACTCCAAGCAGGCTCCTGAGGTGAATTTCCGCGTTCGCTGTGTTTCCATCGCGTGGGCGCCAGCGCTGGCTCGCGAGAGGCATGTGCCGGTGGTCGAGGTGGGCAGCGGCACCGCCGCCGACTTTAAGAAAGCTGGCGATATCTCCGGCAAAATAGTTCTAGTCCAGACGGCTGTGCTCAAGACCTGGGACGATCTGTTCGCCGAATATAACAACGCGACCCCGGCTGTCGCTGCCGCTGTGCAGGGAAAAGCAATGGCGGTCGCGTTCATCGCCACTCGCGGGCATGACATTCTTTACCGGCATACCAACTCCTTTTCAGGAGAGATCGATCGCATTTCTCAAGTGCTGGTCGCGCGCGAAGATGGCGAGCGCATGGAACGTCTGCTCGCGGCGGGGCATCCGGTGTGGGCGGACTTAAGCATTCCGAACGAAATCGGCGGGCCGATCAAGACCGCGAATGTAGTTGGCGAAATTAAAGGAGGCGAGAAGCCCGATGAGTTCGTCATTGTTGGCGCGCACTTGGATTCTTGGGAACTAGGCACCGGCGCGCTCGATAACGGCTGCAACGCCACGCTGGCGGTGGATGCGATGCGGGCGATCAAAGCATCGGGCCTTAGGCCGCGCCGCTCCATCCGCTTCATTCTATTTTCCGGCGAAGAGGAGGGTTTGCTGGGCTCCCGGGCATACTCCGTTGCCCATCGGCCCGAACTTGATAAGGCAGCGGGAGTCATTATCTGGGATTCAGGCACCGGCAAGACAACCGGCTTTGCAAGCGGCGGACGCAAAGACGTGCTCGACAACGCCACTCGTCTCACTGCGCCGCTGCGACAGTTTGGCTTGACCGAGTTAAAAACCGACATGGAGTGGGGCACCGACCACTTCGATTTCATGCTGGAAGGCGTTCCGACGTTTGTGGCCGATCAGCAGGAGGCGAACTACCTGGAGAACTATCACGCCGTCTCCGACACCTACGACAAAGTCGATTTCGCACAGCTCAAAAAACACGTAGCCGAAGCCGCCGAGTTCAGCTTCGCCCTGGCCAACCTTCCCGAGAAGATCGGTCCGCGCTTGACCCATGCGCAAATCGAGCAATCGATGCGTGATACCCATAGCGTGGAGATGTTTAAGGCTTTCGGCGTGTGGAATGCGTGGGAGAGCGGTGCGATCGGTCGACAGAAGTAGAATTTTGTTGATTGTTGATTTCTGATTGTTGATTGAGACCTCGTCGGGGCAAGGTTTTCTAATCAGCAATCGGAAATCAACAACCAGCAATTGACTTTAGTTCCCACGGGAAGCTTTGCTCTATTTCTGGATTCTCTTCAATATTTTCGCGCTTGGCATGCTGGTGTTGGATCTCGTCGTATTCCATCGCCGGGGCCAGGTCGTGCGCCCGCGTGATGCCCTTGGCGAAAGCGCCATGTGGATCGGCCTCGCCGCGGTTTTCGCTGGAGTAGTTTTTTTCTGGCAAGGCCGCCAGGTCGCGCTGGAGTTCGTGACCAGCTACGTCCTCGAGATGTCGCTCAGCGTGGATAATCTTTTCGTTTTTCTTGTGATCTTCCGCTATTTTGCCGTGCCTGAGCAGCATCAGCACCGCGTCTTGTTTTGGGGAGTGCTGGGTGCACTGGTAATGCGCGGAGTTTTCATTCTTGCGGGCGTCGGATTGATCGAGCGCTTCCACTGGATTTTCTACGGCTTCGGCGCGTTGTTGATCTACAGCGGAATCCGCCTTGGATTCGCCGGCGACCGGCAGATCGATCCCTCGAAAAACTCGGCGGTTAAGGCTTTGCGCTGGCTGCTACCGGTGACTGACGATTATGTAGGAGATAGATTTCTGGTTCGCGGTTGGAAGGGAAATCCGGCTCTTCATGCCACGCCGCTGCTGGTGGTGCTGGCAGTCATCGAGACGACGGACGTGCTCTTCGCCGTCGATTCCATTCCCGCAGTGTTGGCGATTACGCTTAACGCTTTTATCGTCTACACCGCGAATGTGTTTGCAATTCTCGGCCTGCGCTCGATGTACTTCGCGGTCGCGGGCCTGATGAAGGTTTTTCGCTTTCTACACACCGGACTTGCTTTAATTCTGATCCTCTTTGGATTAAAGATGATCGCGGCTGATTATTTTCCGGTTCCAACGCTGGTCACGCTGGGCGTGGTGGCGGGGATATTACTCGTCGCAATCGTGGCCTCAATCGCCATTCCTGCAAAATCGTAGTCAGCGAACCACTAGCAAACCGCCTCAGACAAACCGTAAACTCTCACCCCTAACCACCGAGTGCTTGAGAAACTTCTTGTCGTCATGAGCGGGATAATCGGTTCGATAGTGCGCTCCGCGGCTTTCTTCCCGCGCGAGAGCCGAACGCACCACCAAAAGCCCGGCCACGTGCAGGTTTGCCGCTTCATACGCCCCGCGCGTGCGAGGATGCGCGACCCTCGGCGTAAGCTCCTCAAGCTTTTTGATCGCCTCTTGCATTCCACTTCTCGTGCGCACGATACCGGCATCCTTCCACATGATGTCCTTGATCTGGCCGATCAGTTCTTCCAGGCCAGCATCGACAGGCCCATTTTGTGAGGCCGATGTCTTCCGCGCGTGCGCAGACTTCCTCGGCACTTTCAATTCTTCGCGCATCGCTTTTCCGGCACGCGCCCCGTACACCAAACCCTCCAGCAGGGAGTTGCTCGCCAGGCGGTTCGCGCCGTGCACACCGGTAGCCGCCGCTTCGCCGGCGGCATAGAGGCCATCGAGACTCGCTTTGCCGTTAAGGTCGGTGCGCACGCCGCCCATGGCGTAGTGGGCCGCGGGACGAGTCGGAATCAAATCCTCGGTGATGTCGATGTTGTATTCCAGGCAGGTGGCATAAATTCGCGGAAAACGCTTTTGAATTTTTGTCGCCCCGAGATGCGTGAGATCGAGATATACGAATGGATCTTTAGCGCGGCTCACCTCCATCTCGTGCATGATGGCGCGCGCCACCACGTCGCGCGGGGCAAGTTCGCCGAGTGGGTGATATTTCGCCATGAAGCGATCCATCTCGATATTTCTCAGATATGCGCCTTCACCGCGCAACGCCTCCGACAGCAGAAAACGGGGCGCTTTCTTTAGATAAAGCGCCGTAGGGTGAAACTGGACGAACTCCATGTCGCTGACTTCGGCGCCCGCGCGAAATCCCATGGCCACCCCGTCCCCGGTGGCGACCTCTGGATTGGTCGTGTTGCGATAGAGTTGTCCCATGCCGCCGGTGGCCAGCAAAACGGCGGAGCATGACATTTCTTCCGGCAGACCTTTTTCGTTGATTAGCGTCACGCCGTCGACGCGTCCGCCTTCGGCTTGCAGTCCAGTGGAAAACTCAAACTCGCGCACGGAAATATTCTTGACCGTCTGCGCCTTGGCATAAAGGGCGCGCTGAATTTCGCGTCCCGTGGAATCGCCCTGCGCATGCAGAATGCGGTTGCGGCTGTGGGCGCCTTCGCGTCCAAAAACCAGCTTGGTTCCGCTGCGGTCGAACTGCGTGCCCCACGCAATCAGTTCTTCGATCCGCTCCGGCCCTTCCTCGACCAAAGTTTTCACCGCGTCGGGATTACACAGGCCATCGCCAGCGATCAGCGTGTCCTGCAGGTGCAGGCTTACTTCGTCCTCATCGCTCAGCGCAGCCGCGATTCCGCCCTGCGCAAACTGCGTGTTGGAATTCGTGACTTCTTTTTTCGCGAGCACAAGCACTCGCCCCGCATCGGCGAGTTCGATGGCGGCGCGCAGGCCTGCGACGCCGGCGCCAGTCACCACGAAATCGGTCTCGGCTGGAAGACCCTTCATAGACCGAAAATGGTATCACCTCGCGCGGTATTCGTGACGAGAGACGGCAACTAGTAAGCCAAAAATGGAACGGCGATTAAATTGCTCCCGGCGCTTGCGCTATTATGGATTTCCATGGCCCAAGTCACCATTCACGTGCTGCCAAGGCCTTATCAGGCTCGTATTGAAAACGGCCTACTGGCGCGAGCAGGCAGCTTGTTGGCGGAGTTGTTGCCGCAATCGAGTAAGCTCTTTGTCGTCACCGTTCCGCCGGTACGCCGACGCTGGGGAACCAAGCTGCTTCGTTCGCTGACCTCTGCCGGCTTTAAACCACAAATATTGCAGATGCCCGACGGCGAGCCGGCAAAGAAGTTGGAGACCATTGAGACTCTCGCTGAAAAGCTGTCTCGTCTGGGCGCCGACCGCAAGGCAGTATTGATTGCTTTTGGCGGAGGCGTGGTTGGCGATGTTACGGGCTTGCTGGCATCGCTTTACATGCGTGGCGTGGAACTGGTGCAGATTCCAACCACCGTGCTGGCTCAGGTCGATGCATCGGTCGGCGGCAAGACTGCCGTGAACCTTGGGGCAGGGAAGAATCTGCTGGGAACGTTTCACCAGCCTCGCGTGGTTTTGAGTGATCCGGAGATTCTACGGACGCTGCCCATCCGCGAGTTTCGCGCCGGACTTTATGAAGCGCTCAAGTGCGGCATCATCGGGGATCTCGATCTTTTTCGGCGCTTCGAACAAAAGCGCGCTCAGATTTTGCAGCGCGATCCGGTTGAACTCGAGGGGCTAATCGCGCAGTCGGTGAAGCTGAAGGCCGAGGTTGTTTCCGCTGACGAATATGAAGGTGGGCTGCGGCGCGTGCTGAACCTGGGCCACACGATCGGACATGCGTTAGAGACGGAAACCGGCTACCAGAGCCTGCTTCACGGCGAAGCGGTCGCCTGGGGATTGATCGCTGCCACAAATATTGCGCTGGCCGTAGGACGCACCGACAGCGTTACTGCCGGCCGCATCGCCGACGCGGTTCTCAGCCTCGGACGCTTGCCGGAATTAAAAGTCAGCGCGCGCAAGATTCTCGCCCGCTTGCAGGCCGACAAGAAAACGCAAAACGGCGCCGTACATTTCGTTTTGCCCCGCGAGATTGGGAAGGTCGAAATCACTGCTGATGTGCCCGACAATGTGATTGTCAACGCGGTTGAAGAATTGCGCCGGTTATCTCACGGCGGATGGGGGAAGTGAAAATTGTTGATTGCTGATTACTGATTGCTGATTACAAAACGAAGAGAAACTTGACATCGTTGAAACTCGATTAACAATCAACAATCCCGCTCTCTATGTTTGAAGCCAGCAAACTCGTAGTCGGCGCGGCGCCCGAAGGAGCTAAGGACGCTTCAACGGCGGCCCGCGCGGTTCGGGAGATGTTTACCTCGATTGCACCGCGTTACGACCTGCTGAACCACGTGCTTTCCTTTAACGTCGATCGGCTATGGTGGCGCCGCACGGCCCGCACGTTCGCCAACATTCTGGCGCAGCCCGGCGTTCGAGTGCTTGACCTCTGTTGCGGTACGGGCGACATGACTTTCGCCTTGCGTAACGCGACAGGGAACTCAGCCTCGCGAATTCTTGGAGCTGATTTCTCTCACGCGATGCTGCAGCGCGCGTCGTCGAAGTCTCGCAATCGGGAGTCAACAAACGGCCATGCAATGCCAGGATGGATTGAAGCGGACGCACTCTGCCTGCCATTTCCTGATCAGCATTTTGGTTTGGTCACTTCAGCCTTTGGCTTCCGCAATCTTGCCGACTACGATGCAGGCCTGCGAGAGATTGTGCGCGTGCTAAAACCAGGCGGCGAGTGTGGCATCCTCGATTTCAGCGAACCGAAGGGTGCAATGGGCGCTCTCTATCGGATCTACTTTAAGCAGGTTCTGCCCCGGGTCGGCACCATGATTTCGGGCGTGCACGGCCCTTACGCCTATCTGCCAAATTCGGTCGAACGATTTCCCGCGCCGGAAGAAATGCTAGGGCGCATGCGACGCGCCGGTTTCCGTGAAGCCAGTTGGACACCCTACACGTTCGGCATCGCAGGGTTGTATCGCGGAAGAAAATGAACCTTAGATGCGTCGACAATTCATCCGCGGACGATCTGCTATCTAGCGTCCTTTAACAGCACACTCAGCGCTTGAATGTCCTCTTCGCTGGCATCGCCGATTACAAAATATCGAAGCCCATTCTTCATCCAGGTCTGCACATTGAACGATGCTGCATTCGTCGGTCCAGATGGCAGGCTTCGCATCTCTTCTTCACGATCTGGAAAGATGAATACCGAAATCTCGTGCTTGCGCACTTGATAAATCAGATGTGCTCCGCTGATTTGCTCAAGATAAGCAACCCGGCCCCCAAGCAAGGTGAATTCAGATCCCGGCAGGTCCGGCAGATTAAAGGTGAACGGAATTTTCCCCTGAAACCATGGTTTCACCGTGTGGCGATCGGTCGATAACACGTCCACTTGGGTGGAACTGGCCAGAGTAGCCACATGTAGGTCGGCCAATTCGCTATAGACGCGCTGCTCCTCGCGCCGCTGGCGACCGAAATACGAAGTCAATAGAAAGGCTGCGGCCAGCAAACCCAGCGCCGGAATCAGAGCGAACTTCCACTTCAAAGCAATTCCACGGCGGGATTTTACCTCGATACTCTTCGCGATCTTGTTTCGCAACTCTGTGCTCGGCTCGTACCGTTTCCCCGCGATTTGCACTGCGCGCTTCATCTGCACCCGCTGCAGAGCATCAGCGGCGCACTCTGTGCAACTTCGCAGATGCGCACCCAGCGTCGCAGCCTCCGCCGGCTTAAGCTCGCCGTCGACATACCCGTCCAGCTTGTCGCGCCACTCGTTACAAGCCACGGCGGCCTCCTTGCATCTTCTCCGACAGGGCGAGGCGCAACGCTTTACGCGCGCGAGATAACCGGGACATCACCGTGCCCGCAGGGATCGACAACGTCTCCGCAATCTCCTTGTACGACATGTCCTCCACATCGCAGAGCAATAGAATCTCCCGGAAGTGTATCGGTAATGTTTCCAAAGCCTGCTGCACTATCTCACGGGTAGCCTGCTCTATCAGCAGACTCTCCGGCGTGCTACCCACTGTCGGTAGAGTCTCGCCGTCCTCCTCATCGATCACGACCGTTACCTTCAGCCCAGCCCTCGAATTGAGGAACGAATTGCGCAAGATGCGGTAAATCCATGCGCGAAAATTCGTACCCGGCTGAAACGAGGAAAACCCGCGTAAAGCCTTCGCGTAAGTTTCCTGCACCAGGTCCTCGGCCTCAGTCTTATCCTGTGTGAGCCAGCGGGCAAAATTGTAAAGCTGATCGAACAAAGGCAATGCGAGATCTGCAAAAGACGCCGCACTGGCTCGGTCTTCGGGCACCCGCATAGAGTAAACCAGCCATCGTCCGATTTATTCCCTCAGACTAAAAAAGTGTTTGGCGGGGTAATATTCCGGCTGGTTTCGGCCTGTGCAGCGAGGCCAATTTCCAAACCCGCGCACTATCCAGCGTTGCGGATTGAGAGAGCACAGCAGCGGTCCAAGGGATTAGACGGAGGGTTTAGGAGAGTCTAGCGCTAGTGCTCGGGCTGCGATGCGGCGGGCGTGGTTTTGAAGCTATCGGCGAATGCATCGGCAATCGTGTAAAGAATTACGTGTTCGTACTCGCCCCCCAGGAATTTTCGCAGGCGGTCTGTGTTCATGATGTATTCGCCGCTCATGTAGGGCAGCGCCTCAGGCGGAATCGCCGAGATTTGCCGGTTCCAAAGAAATGACAGGACCATCCGCATCGCCCACTTGCCCGGGACGCGAATCAGCTTGGTGCGCGCCATTTCGATGCAACGACCAAAAGTGAGCGGTTCGCCGCGTCCAGCGACGTTTAAAACTGTGAGGCGCTGTACCTCCGGATCGCGATGCAAGATGTGCGCAATCAGCCGCGCCATATCGTCGACATGAACAAACTGAATTTTGTTGTCGACATACTGTTGACCACGCGGCAGCATGCAAGGCAGGCGCTTTCCCTCACGCCGCATCTTTTCCGCCCGTGGACCTTTTCCATTCGGCGTGCCTCGGAACGCTCCCAGCAGGTAGTTCTCCACGCTGGCTCCGGCAAAAATATGCGGCCGCAAAATGTAGACGCTGCAGCCACGTAAGGCCGATGAGCGCTGCTGGACCACTTCATCACACTGTTTCTTATGGATCGCGTAGGGCAGCGTGTGCGCCGCCATAGGGGATTCCTCCGATGCCGGAGTGGGCAGGCTGGGACCATACACGGAAACGCTGCTGGGGAAAACGAACTGCCGGATCGGAGAATCGGCCGTTCGGTTTGCCTCGGTGATTGCCTCCATCACCCGAGCCGTGCCCGCGACATTGATCTGCCACATGCGCGCGGCCTCTGTCACTCCGGCCTGTACAGGATCGATGACGAACGCGAGATGCACAACCGATACCGGCCGCGTGTCGCGCAGCATTTCGTAGAGCAAACGCGTGGATGATTCCTCACCCAGGTCCATGCGTTCGAATTGCAGCGGTAAATCGGTGTGGGGTGGCTTTAGATCCACCCCAAGCACAGAAAAATCCCCGAGCAGCGGGAGCAACCTGGATCCCAGGTTGCCCGCGATTCCAGTCACAACGACGACAGGTTTTCCGCTCGCCATCAGTCCGGCTTAGATGGAGGAGGCGGCGGTTGCGACGGAGCCTGCGCCGATGGCGGAGCGCTCTGGGGG
>JBAPOI010000176.1:0-10525 GCA_049279555.1 Candidatus Sulfotelmatobacter sp. | reverse complement strand
CAGTACATCCTTCACATTCGGCGGCAGCAAATACGCCTGATCCGGATCGTAAGCAAAAAATCGTGACATGCCTCTCTGTCTATCATCTTTTTCCCAAAAAACAAGACCCAGTTACGACACAGACTCCCATGGGATAGCAGAGTTTTATGCGGTACTAACCAGGGCTCCTTTGACTCCGCCGGTTCATCCGAGCGAGGCTTGGCGGTTATTGACCCAAAACATTCTGCCGAATTTTCAAGTTGCTGCGCTGAGCGCGGCACAATATACGACGGTGCTGCGAGAAGCGGCGGAAAAAGGATGGACCGGTGGCCTAGTTTATGATGCTCTTCATCTCGCCTGCGCCGCCAGCACACACTGCAAGAGAATCTATACCTTCAACCTGCGCCACTTTCATCAGTTAGCGCCACACTTGCAGGATACAATTTGCAGTCCTTAATCCTTGCGGACTGCTTCACGGACCTTGCTTCAATCTCGTCCCAAAAATCTTATGCGCCCGGTGAAAGCTCTTCCGTTACCGTCGATAAAAGTTGGCGCGGGATGCGTCGAATCCAGAATTCCGTTCGCCAGAATGTCGTTGGCGTGGTTGGTGACATTGTCGAAGCCCGCGCGCACCGCCCAGTAGCGCTTGAACCAATGAACGCGCTTTTCAAACTGCAGGTTGATCGTGTAATACGCGGGAAGGCGGTCGGTTCCCGGAGGATGGCCAGGGGCGATCTGTTCCTGGTCGGTAGTAGCGAGGAAAGGCAATCCAGTGCGAGCCTCGGCGGAGTAGACCATGTCCAATTTGTGGACGATAGGCAGCTTGAAGAACGGCAATACTCCCCAGCCAACGAAGCGGTTGGGAGTATCCCAAGGATAGGGACCGGACAGCTGCTGACTGAGCAGCGGAATATCCAAACTGAAATCGAGTACCTGGTTCGAACGGGCACGAGATCTCGTGTAGGCGCCGAAGATTTGGTATTGCTTGCGAAAGCGATGGCGCATGCTGACCTGGAAAGCATCGTAACGGTCGTCACGTCCGTTTCCGAGTAAGAATGTTCCGTCTACAGCGCCATTCAGAGTGTTATAAGCAAAGCCATGCGTGTCACGTTTCTCGAGGAATTCCAGCTTCAGAAAAACGGCGGCTGGAAGTTTCTTCTCAAGGCCGAGGCTCCAGTTTAAGTAGCGTGGCGCGTCGAGGTCGTTCCGGTTCACGGCAAAGCTAGTCAGTAGTGGTACAGGCTCGTTGCTTACGTCCCCGTTCACACCCGTCGGCTGTCCACTCGGATTAAAGAAGTAATCGATCCGCTGGCCCTCGAAAGCTTGATGAACCAAACCTAGACTCGTGCCGTCATAAATAATTCCAATTCCCGCCGAAAATTTCGTATTGCCCTCATCGTCGAGAATGTATGTGCCCGCCAATCGCGGCGAAATGAGCGGACTTCGGACAATCTCATCCCAGTCGAGTCGCAAGCCGGGCTCGATCAGCAGACGGTTGGTGACCAGCCAACGATCTTCGACATATGCGCTGGCCTCGGTATTGAAAATTGTGTTGTAGTTACCTCCGGAGAAAACCGAATAACGCACGCATGTGGAGGGGACCACTGGAACGCCGTTGGCGTCGGTTGCACAAGGCTGAATTGGTTGACCGCTCGGTGGCTGTCCCGGCTGCAGGAACGAAATCGGCTGGCGCATAAATTGCGCAGCATAATTTAAGCGGTCAAGGTCGGCTCCCACTTTGATGTCGTGCCGGCCATGCCACTGATGCGGCGCTAAATAAAGATTACTCAGTTCTTGCACTCTGCGTGTGAGAGTGCTCTCGTGCAGATAGTAATTGCCCGCAACCTCCTGCGAATTTGTGGCTGTCGGTGCCAATTCTATGTATGGACCATTTCCCTGAGGTGTGAACGTGACGCTGTATTGATTCACGCCGAATCCGGTTTCGAGCAGCGATCCTCCACGAAAATAGTATTGGTCTTTGAGGGAGCCCAGGTAAGCCGTTTCGGCGTCAGTAGGCGTAGTCGGCAGCGGCTGCAGCACCGACAGCCCGTCATATTGATCGTGGTAGTAGTTTGATAGGAAGCTGACCGTCACAATGTGGCGGGCGGTCAGGTTCGATTGCAGCTTTGCCAGATTGTCCACGCGCCAAATATGATCAGTATCAGCGCCAGACGGCAGTTGCTTGGTGATTTCGTCGTCATACTCGCCGCTGAGCGCATCGATAAACCACATCTTCCCTTTGCGAATTGGCCCGGACATTGTATAAATCGGGTTCCATTGGCCGAACTCAATTCCCTTGATGTCCTGCAGGCCGGGGATAAAATCGGTCATTGTAAAGTGGAAGTGATCGTCGCCCATGCGTGTATTCAGGGCGAGCACTCCGCCGGAACCCTTTCCAAACTCTGCGGGTTCGCGGCTCGGCGTGACTTCGATGGAGTGGAATGACTCGATGCTGGTGCGTACTGCCAGTTGTCCATTCGCCGGTTGCGTGACGTTAAAACCATCCAGCAAGACGAGAGTTTGATAGACCTCGGCGCCTGCGAAGTGCGCCTGGCCAAAAGCATCCGGGGTAACTCCTGGGATAAAGGTCAGAGCGTTGCGATAATCGTGCGTGCCAGGGTAGGGGATGTCGACAATCTCGCTGCCGGTCAGCTCCTCCTTCATCGAGATCTGCGCCGGGTCAATGGCGGGCGCGGACTCCTGCACATTCACGATTTCCCGCGCCGCTTGCTGATGGGAAAGAGTCACGTCCACATTTTCAGTAATCCCGACTTGCACATCGGACTGAAGCACGGCGTAGAAATTTATCTTCTGCACCCGCAGTTCGTAGCTTCCGGAAGGCAATCCAGTGAATTCGCAGCGGCCGGCGAAGTCGGTCCCGCAACGTAGTGGGAGAGCGGGCGGAGGACCTTGCAACTCTACGCGCGCAGATGCGACAGCTACGCCGTTCTCGTCTGTCACGGTGATCGTGAGCTTCGGCGCGGCGGCGTGCTGAGGCCCGATTCGTTGCGACGGCGAAGGTGACGCTTGTGCCGAAGACGAAGTTGTCAAAAATGCAGTCGTCAAAAATGCAACGAGCGCGAGCAGGATCACCCATCTCACGGTTACGACTGCCGCACGCATGATTTGAGTATGAAATTATTCAAGCTGAACGGCAAGCTTTTCGCGACATTTCTTGTCGCCAGCTCGAAACACCCATTCGTCGCTAACCAGAAAATTCGCAAAGCAGCAGAGGACGATCGCAATTGTGTCGGCCGCAAGATAGTTCACGTGAGCCAGGCCCACCATCCCTTTCATCAACGCGAGATTGCTGGCAAGAGAGATTCCCCCGTTGGCTAAATTGAAACGCAGTAGCCGCAGCGGTGACTCCCGCCATGACGGCTGCACGCGGTCCGCCCAGGTATAGCGCTCGTGCCAGAGAAAGTTATTGATTACGGCAGCCTCAACCGCGAACCCGGTCGCGGGCAGATAGTTGCAGTGGAAGATGCTCTTCAACAGAAACAACATCGCAAGTTGCACCAAGACGCCGATTGCGCCAACTACGTTGAAGCGCAGCCAGCGCCGGATAGTTCCCCTGCGCCCAACGGATGCGAGGGTCATCGCGAAACCTTCTCTTTGCGATAAAGCCGCACAGTGTTCTGCGCCGTGAAGCAGAACAGCATCAGCACCATCCCCGAAAGACCGATGGCTCCTCCCACATCGAAGAGGCGATACTCGCCGCCGGCAAAATGCACGCGAGGTTTCCAGAACAGGGCTAGGTTGCCCGCCACGAGCAGGATGCGCAGCTCGGTCGGCCCAAAGCGCCAGAACGAAAGCCGGAACTCCCCCAGGGTGTGGGTTGCCAGGTAGGACTGAATTGAAAGCATCAGGAACGCAACAAGCAGACCAATCACGATCGCGGGATGCATGTATCCCGACAGAGCCAAGCCGCCCATCAAAACGAGCGCCCCGAAACTATCGACCATGTGATCGACGTAAAATCCGTAGCGCGGACGCAGGCGTTGCCGAAAGCGTGCGAGAGTTCCATCGAGCGAGTCTCCCAGCCAGTTCAGTGCCAGGCAGGCAATCACCCCAAGCAGAGCGTAACGATCCCACCGCGCCCAGACATAACATGCGCCCGCTCCGATTTGGGCCACAAATCCAAGCAGGGTTAGATGGTCAGGGCCAACCCAGCGCGGAGTGCGCGCTGCCAGCCACAATAAGGCTTGCTTCTCAGCCGCCGCGACAAAACTTTCCTGCACCCGCCGCGCCTCGTGAGGCGCCTGCTTCATCTTTAACAAGGTCATGACGCTCGCCATACCAGCTCCTGAGCTCTACGAGTCGGTTCCCCGGTTGAACTACGGGGCTTCGGCGCTCACTCTGCGACGGAACACGTTTTGTGGCAATGCACTGGCGGTCAAACGCTGCTCAATCGCAGCTCAACACGTAAGTGATTGCAGGCGTGGATGGTTACAGGCGAGGATCATCCGGCCCGGAATTCGTTTTTCAGCAACGTGAAATCCAAAGGCCCGAGCAAACACTCGGACCAACAGCACTCTCACAGATAGGCTTCTACCCTAAGAGTCAGTATCAATTGAGGAACTGCCAAAGCTTCGCGGCGGCGATAAATTCAACCATGCAAGCATGCCTCTGATAGGCTTTGGAAGAATTTATGCCGATCCAACCCCGGTCACTCAGGATAAATAGTTCGGCGTTCATGTCAGCTTAATCTGCGACTCATGACGAGACTTTTGCGTTTTCTCCGCCCGTCGTACCAACACTCGGCGCTCTCTGCCACGGTGTTGCTGATGGGTACTGTCATGCTCTCGCGCGTCATCGGCTACGTGCGCGAGGCCTACATCGCCTATGCCTTCGGCGCCGGCCCGCAGACCGACGCCTATGTCGCCGCCTTTACCCTCCCCGACTGGCTCAATTACATCGTTGCCGGCGGCGCTGCCTCGATTACCTTTATCTCGATCTACACGCGCTTCCTGGCGGAAAAGCGCGACGCCGACGCGCAGAAAACTTTTTCCATCGTCATCACCGTCATGTCCGCGGTGATGATCGTGGGCACGGTCATTGCTGAAATCTTTACGCCGCAGTTCGTGCGCTGGATGTTTCACGGCTTCTCGCCCGCACAAATCGAACTCACCGTACATCTCACGCGGATTCTGCTGCCTGCGCAGATTTTCTTTTACGTTGGCGGCGTGGTCTCGGCTGTTCTGCTTTCGCATCGGCTTTTTCTTTTTCCCGCCTTCGGACCGCTGATCTACAACGTGCTCATCATCGCCGGTGGAATGATCGGTGGCCGCCGCTTCGGCATTGCCGCGCTCGCTTACGGCGCGCTGCTCGGAGCCGTGGCTGGGCCGTTCCTTGCCAGCGTTATCGGTGCGGTGCGCATCGGCACGGGATATCGTCCGTCATTCGACGTGACCAATCCCGCCTTCCGCGAATGGGTGAAGCTCTCGATCCCGCTGATGCTCGGCGTGTCGTTGGTCACTGCCGACGACTGGATTCTGCGCCACTACGCCGCCAGCGGCATCGGCGACATCGCGCGCCTCAACTATGCCAAGCGGTTGTTTGCGGTGCCCATCGCGGTTCTGGGCCAGGCTACAGGACAAGCCTCGTTGCCCTTCTTTGCGCGCCTGTTCAACGAGAAGCGGCTGAAAGAATTCGCCGACACTGTAAATGATTCCGTCTACCGCGTTTCTGCTGCGTCGTTTCTCGCCACCGCATGGATGATGGCCGCCGCCTTCCCGCTGATCGATCTGGTGTATCGCCGCGGACGCTTTCTGGTTTCCGACACTCAAACTACAACGGTCTACTTCTTCTGGTTCTCCCTGTCGCTCGCCCTGTGGTCGGCGCAAGGTCTTTACGCGCGCGCCTTCTATGCCGCCGGCGACACGCTGACTCCCATGGCCGCCGTAACTGTGATCACCAGCGCATCGTTGCCGGTGTATTCGTTGCTCTTTCATCACTACGGAGTCGTGGGGCTGGCCTGGGCCTCCGACATTGGAATCGGAATGAATCTGCTCGCGCTGGCATGGCTGCTGCACTACCGCAAACTGGTTTCGCTCGCAACCCTGCGTTGGGGAGAGCTGGGCAAATCGGCGCTGACCGCTGTGATTGCAGGCGGTATCAGTCTTGAAGTCGCAAAGATCGTCACTCCGGTAGTGCCCGGGCGCGGTAGCCGCATTACTGACTTGCTGCAACTCGGCTTGGTATCGGTGACCTGGGCCGCGGCGACTGCCGCGGGATTATGGCTGCTGAAGTCGCAGTTGCCCAACGATCTGCGGCGAAGAAAAGCCACTGCCTATCCCGCAGTGGCGCAAGGCGAGAGCAGAGAGATTTTGGGAGCGGGCACGCAGCCGTAGGATTTTCGCGAGCCTCAGCACCATAAGGCCCCCTTGAATTTGTATCTATCACAAGTTCTAGCTGCGCCCCTCAGTCAGAAAAACAAAACGGCGGTGTTCGCATCGTCTGCGAACCCCGCCGCTGATCTTTTCTCCGAGAGCGCGTCTCCGAAACCGCGCAAAAGTCTCGATGCTTTAAAATCTAGGCCCTGGCCCCGACTGCTGCTGGCTCGGGCATGGGAGCGCTTTCATCCTTGCCGTTGGGCTTGGACTGCGTGGGCTGCCCGCCTTTGCGAATGTCGATGCCGCCCTTGAAGTAGGCACCGTCTTCGATGGAGATGCGCGCTGCCACGACGTCGCCGGTGAGCGAGCCGTCGCTGCGAATGTCGACCCGGTCGCTGGCGGTAAGGTTACCGCGCACTTTGCCGAGCACGACGATTTCGCGGGCGTTGATGTTGGCGGCGACCACGCCGTTTCGTCCGATGGTGACGCGATTGCCCGCCAGGCTGATGGAGCCTTCGACGCGCCCATCAATATAAAGAGATTCCGAGCCGGTTACCTCGCCCTTGATGACCAGCGATTTGCCGATCGTTGCCTGGTCCGCAGTAGTAGTGGTAGTCATGGCCGGACGCGGAGCAGCGGCGGCAGGCTCATTTGCCGTCATTGCAGGCGCGCTCGGGGTAGGCATAGTCGGACGCTCCGGCTCGGCTGGACGGCCAGGGGTCGTAGGCTGATTCGTCGGCTTCCACATGGGTTACAAAGTTCCTTTCCTTGTTGGGATTAGAAATCACGAGCCGCACTTCCGTGACCAATCCGATTGTACTCCGCCGTCTCACAATGAGTCCTGTGGAAAATCCTTTATTTTCAATGGCGTTTCCTACCTTGGTACTCACTAAGGCGGTCAACCAAGGGTCGTCTCGGCGGCCAACATCGGTCCGGACCTTCCCTTTTGGCACTTCGACCGTGTAAGGATTCCCGAAAAAAATTCTCGTCCCCGTGACAGTTCGACCGCCGCTCGCGTTATGCTTTTGAGGATCGAATATCCAGCGAAGGTAATAGTCCGCTGCTCAGGAGCAAAACCATGCTAGAACCAGCCGTCGTCAGCCCTCCAACTGTTGGCGTTCCCCGGCCTCAACCCGGCGAATACGCGCCATATTACGAGCGATATATTTCTTTGATCGAAGGCGAGGAGATTCTGCAGACGCTCGATGAGCAGCGCCGCCAAATGCTGTTGCTCCTATCGTGCCGCGACGAGAAGGACGGAGACTTCCGCTATGCGCCCGAGAAGTGGAGCGTCAAAGAAGTCCTCGGCCACATCTGCGACACGGAACGCATTTTCGCTTATCGCGCCCTTCGTTTCTCGCGAGCCGATGCCACGCCGCTGGCCGGCTTCGAGCAGGATGACTATGTTCGTAACGGCCCATTCGAACAGCGCCCGCTGTCCGATCTCATCGAAGATTTTATCGCCGTGCGGCGCAGCACAATTTCGCTATTCCGCAACCTCGACGAGGCGGCGTGGATGCGCCGCGGCGTCGCGAATAAGAACGAAGTGAGCGTGCGGGCACTGGCTTATATCGTTGCTGGGCATGAGTTGCACCATCGGAGAATCCTGGAGGAGAAGTATTTCGCTGCGAGTCGCTGATCGGTGCAAAATGCGGTCTCGGGTCTTAGGTATTGGGTCTCCGGCTTTAGGTGTTGCGAGCCGAAGCCTAAGACCTGCTTACTAAGACCTGAGACCTGAGGTCTGTGCCCGCACAACCATGTCCCAGCGCGCGTTAATCGAACTCCTCCGCGGTAAAGGTTCGCATGCCGATCCTGTCGCCTGCGTCGAGGATATTTCTGCCGAGCTGGCGATGCGCGGGGTCGAGGGTTTTCCGCACTCCATCGCCGCGCTCGTCTTCCACATGAATTACTGGATGGACTATGAACTGCGGCGTATTCGCGGGGACCGGCCGACATATCCAGAACACAACTCGGAGAGTTTCCCCGCAGAATTGTCTTCCGCCAATCGTCAGGATTGGGAGCAACTGCGAAAGCAATTCACCAGCCTGTTGGCCGATTTTGCCGCGCTGGCGAATTCTTCTCCGGAAGAAATGCAGAGGCAAATTGCATCCTCGCATACCGGAGATACCAAACTCGCAGGAACCCTTGAAGCCGTGTTGTGGCAGATGGTCGCGCACAACAGCTACCACGTCGGCCAGATTGCGATGATCCGTCGCATGCTCAATGCCTGGCCGCCACTCGATGGTGGAGATACGTGGTAGTGGAAAAGCAAGAGCGTCGTTAGTCGTTAGCCATTGGTCGTTAGCAATACACAGCAGTGGCCTCCGAACTTACGTTAGGATTGATCTGAGTCAGCCAGAATCTTGGCAAACGACCAGCGACTAAAGAGTTACGACGCCTTCCCTATGCTTTCCGACGCCACCATCCTGAAACATATCGCGCGCCAGCCCAAGCGATCTGCCGGATACAAACAGCTCGTGCGCGAACTGGGGTTGCACGGCGAAGCCCGCGCCGATCTCAACAGCCGGCTGCAGCAGCTCGCGAAGCATGGAGAACTCATTCAGGTGGATAGCGACCGCTATGCACTTCCGCAGGCCACAGCCGAAAACAAACTGGTTGCCGGCCGTCTTACGATGCATCGCGACGGCTTCGGTTTTGTCATCCCCGATGCAAGCTCGCTGACTCCATCCCTCAGAGCGCGTCTCAGCGGAGATATCTTCATTGCGCCTCATGCCATCGGTAATGCGATGCACGGCGACCGCGTCCTCGTCGACATTGTGGCCACGCGTCCGGATGGCCGCGCGGAAGGACGCATTGTCCGCTCCGTGGTTCGTAGTCATCCCACGGTCGTGGGAATTTTTCACTACAGCAGTGGGCGCAACTACGTCACGCCGATCGATAGCAAGATCACGCAGGAGATTGTGATTCCGCCGGGGATGGAATTTCCTGACGCCGGTGCGACGCCGTCGCGACGAAAAAAATCGGTCGATCGTGTGCTTGGAGACGAAGCTGCTCGCCGTTCGGAGGGGGATGATCTCGAAGGCGTGGTGGTTGACGTGGAAATCACGGACTGGCCGACTCCCACGCAGAGTCCGCGTGGGCGCGTCTTTGAGATACTAGGGCGGCTGGATGATTTCGGTGTCGATGTCGAGATCACGATTCGGAAGTTTCACCTGCCGCATCATTTTCCCGCGGCAACGCTCGAAGAGGCGCAACAGATCTCGCCGATTATTCCGGCGAAGGAACTTGTTCACCGCCGCGACTTCCGGGCCCTGCCCATCGTCACGATCGATGGCGAAACTGCGCGCGACTTCGACGATGCTGTCACGGTGCGCCAGCTTGCCAACGGTAATTTCGAGCTACAAGTCCACATTGCCGATGTCGCGCAATATGTAACGCCGGATTCCGCGCTCGATCAGGAAGCCCGCCTGCGAGGTACAAGCGTCTACTTTCCCGATCGCGCCGTGCCCATGCTGCCGCTGGAGCTCTCCACCGATATCTGCAGCTTGCGTCCACAAGTCGACCGGCTGGTGCTGTCATGTGTGATGCAAATCGATCCTCGCGGCGAAATCCTTGGTTGCGAATTGAGCGAAGGCGTAATCCGCTCGGCAGAGCGCATGACCTACACGGCCGTCAACGCTGTGATCGAGGGCGATGCCGCGATGCGTGAACGGTACGCGCTGCTCGTCCCCACATTTGAACTTATGTGCGATCTGGCGCTGATCCTCAATCGCAAACGCCAGCGCCGCGGGTCGATTGATTTCGATTTGCCCGAGCCGGTCATCGAGTTCGACGAACTTGGATTGATGAAGAGCATCACGCGCTCGGAGCGCAACATCGCGCACCGTTTGATCGAAGAATACATGCTCTCGGCGAACGAGTGCGTGGCGCAGTATTTGGAATCAAAACGCGTCGCGTCGCTATATCGCATTCACGAAAAGCCAGACGCCAAGCGGGTTTACGACTTTGAAGTGATCGCGGCAACCTTTGGATATTCGCTGGGAGTTGGCCCGCTGCCGATTCACCGCGTGCAGTTCAAAAGTGATCGCCGGGCCGCGCGCGGCACAGGCAAGCAGGTGCGCACTATCGAAGTCCCAAAGGATGTTCACATCACGCCGCGGATGTATCAAAAGCTCGCCGCGAAGATTGCGGGGAAGCCGGAAGAACGCATCGTGAGCTACCTGATGCTGCGCTCGCTCAAGCAGGCACGC
>JBAPOI010000175.1:0-3976 GCA_049279555.1 Candidatus Sulfotelmatobacter sp. | reverse complement strand
GTTGAAGACTGGCCCGGCAGTAAAAGAGGATAAGCTGGCGGCGATTTTGCGCGAGCACGCGGGCAAAACGGTAATCACCGGGATCGTCGCGTCGTTGATTCAGGCGAATAAGCTGCGAGACTCCGTGACGGTGGAGACTCTGGAACTTGGAGAGGTGCAGATCACAGTGGCCACGCCGCCGAATATCACCATGCACTGGAATGACCGAACTGATGGCAAGGCCACGATCGCGGTTGCGTAAGGGCTGATTCCGAACGAAGATTCCAGCGCTGGCAAACAGCGGCTGGGCAGGATCAACAAACAGGGCAGTTCGTTTCTGCACCTTTTGCTGATGAAAGCGGGACAGAACGGCGGCACGGCTGGATCCGCTGTATGCTTCATGGTCCGATTTTTTCCTCGAGAAGCCATCTATGTTGAATTTCCTAAGGTTTTGAATTTCCTAAGGTTTTGAATTTCCTAGGGTTTTGAATTTCGGTGGTGGTGCAATTTGGCTTGCGCGCCGGGCCGGTCAAGAGGGAGATCCTTCGCTTCGCCTGAAAAGCGGCTACGCTCAGGATGACGCCGACGGGAGAAGGTTTTTAATTTCCTAAGGTTTTGATTTTCGTTGCTGGTAAAAGTTTTTGGCGAGCGGGAGTTGCGGTATCAGTACGCGCGAGCGTGATGAGCGGTGAGAAACCCGCTTCTCGCAAAAGAAGCGAGAAGCGAGGCACCTAGCAATGAATTCCGCCGCCTCTTCGTTGCGGAGGTCACCGTTGCAGAGGTCCTTCGCGCAAAGAGCGCGCTCAGGATGACAAGCCTTTTTTATTCCTTCATTTCTTCGGGCGCGATTCTGGTGGAACCAATCCTGACAGGCGGTAGTAGACGACGAGCTGGCCGTAGTGTTCGCCGGAGTGCTCGATAAAGCCGTAGGCAAAATCTGAGACGCGCACCTGCTGGTGAGCGAAGGAATCGACGACGAGGTCCGACATCCCTTTGTCGCCTTTTGACTTGATGGCGTCAGCGCCGTCGGCAAAACATTTCTTCACGAAGGCGACGATCTCGGCTTTGGTCTTGAATTGATCGCGCTTCGGATCTTCCTCGGCGGGCGGCTTCTTACCCATGACTGGATTCACGAAAAAATAGCTGGCGTTGGCAGCGTGAAGCAGTTGTTCGGCGAAACTGCGCTGGGCGGGCGTGGGTTTGAAGTCGTATTTGTCCTCAGGAAAATCTTCCGCCATTGCGTTGAGCTTGCGCGCGATGTCGTTCCACGAGTCGAGCACAACCTTTGACGGACTGTCGGCAGGTTTAACGGCGGCTTCTTTCTTTGCATCCTGGGCATGCGCAGGGAAGACGACTGAAGCAGCCAGGAATGCGGTGGTTAGAAACAATCTCTTCATCATTGAGCAACGCCTCCTTCGAGATGATGTCTTTGGGCGAACGCAATCTTAGTCTGAATTTCTTTCTGAGTAAAATCGAACGGCGGGCGTGGTAAAGAGAGTTTTGGCGAAGGACTTCGCTCAACTCAAAGTGAGGGTAGGGATCCTTCGACTGCGTGAGTGCTTCGCTTCGCGGAGCACTCACTTCGCTCAGGATGACAAGACTGGAGCCATCTAGGGTTTTCTAGAGCGGTGCTTTTTCCTAAGGCAACGCCTTTTTAGAACTAGTGATTTTCTAGATCCAAAAAGCGATCTCCGGCCCACTGGGTCGGCAACTCACATCTTGCAAAGGAAGCGAGATGTGGGGCACCCGCCGACGGGAGTGTCCGACCCATACGGTCTTACACGCCGTTGGCGCGCTGCCGGATCAGCGATAAAAATTCCGAGCGCGTTTCCTGCGAATCGCGGAAGGAGCCCAGCATCGAAGAGGTTACGGCGGCGGAGTGTTGTTTTTCCACGCCGCGCATCATCATGCACAAGTGGCGAGCCTCGATGACTACGCCGACGCCTTGGGGCTCGATGACTTTCTGGATGGTCTCCGCAATCTGGGTGGTGAGGCGCTCCTGAATTTGCAAGCGGCGCGAAAAAAGCTCCACGAGACGCGGAACTTTGCTGAGGCCCATCACCTTTCCGTTAGGGATGTACGCCACATGCACTTTGCCAAAGAACGGCAGCATGTGGTGCTCGCAGAGGCTGAACATCTCAATGTCCTTGACGATCACCATCTCGTCGTAGTCGACGGTGAAGAGCGCACCCTTGAGCAAGGTGTCGGGATCTTCCGTGTAACCGCGCGTAAGGAACTGCAGGGATTTTCGAACACGCTCAGGGGTAAGCTGAAGGCCTTCGCGCTGGGGATCTTCGCCCAGGCGGACGAGCATTTCCTGAACCAGATCTTCGAAGCTGGCGCTGGTGAGGGTGGTTGGTTCGGTGGCTTGTTTCATGGCTGGCCTAATTTTGTAATTGTGTAATTTTTTAATTTGAAAATCAAACCCTACCCTGCGTACTCGAAGGAATTCATCATGGTTTCTTCGAGCCGTATTCTTTCCAGATGCGCATGGCGGAAGCCGCGGTTCACTATTTCGTAAATCTCGATGCACAGATTTTCGGTGGTCGGCACGTCTTTGGCGAATTCTTGCAGCGTATTCAAATTCTCGTGATCGTAGCGGGCGAGCACTTCCCTCTCGATAAAACCATCTAAATCAGCCAGATTGCAGACCATCCCGGTTTTCTCATCGACTGGCCCGCTGACCGTGATTTCGATGACATAGTTATGGCCGTGTCCGTAGGGATTGTTGCATTTGCCGTAAGTCTCCTGGTTTTCCTCTGCCGACATCTCTTCGCTGTGCAAGCGGTGCGAAGCGGAGAACAGGTAACGGCGGGAGAGATGGGCTTTCATAATTCAGCTTCTAGCTCCTAGCTTCTGGCTTCGGCTAATTTCATGTTTCTCCGTAGAAATCTACGAAAAGATCCGGGGTTTCGTAGACTCGGACTCGATGCAGCCTAGCTTTATCGAGTTTGGTGGCCAGGCGCTGCCAGATGGCGATGGCGATGTTTTCTGTGGTCGGAATCTGATGCAGGAATTCCGGAACTTCTTTATTGAGGAAGCGGTGGTCCATGGCGTCGAGGACTTCGCGGTGCATAACTTCTTTGAGCTGCTTGAGATCGACGACGAAACCGGAGCGGGGATCGACTTCGCCTTTCACCGTAACTTCGAGCGTGTAGTTGTGGCCGTGGCCGTTAGGGTTATTGCACTTGCCGAAGACGCGGCTGTTCTCCTCCGGACTGAAGTCCGGGTTGTGGTAATAGTGCGATGCGGAGAATTCAGCTTTGCGCGTGAGATAGACCATGTTGTTAGGTGAGGAGCACCCTTCAAATATATTACTGGGTTCGGCGTTCGGGTGCTTTCGGGGTACGAGTCCGACTCCCTGCACATCGGACTAGGCGATGCGGGTGGCTGGAGTGCCAGCCGCGAGTTCCACTTCGCGCAAGAACAAGCCGGCAACCAGAGGGGCGTCGAACCGCCTTACAAAGCGGAGTCCCTCCGCACTCAGTGACGCACGCAACCGCGGGTCCGCATGCAAGCGCTCGATTGCTACCGCCAACGCCTCGTCGTCGTCCGGTTTCACAAGAACGCCGTGCTTCACCACCTCAGGTGCTGCGCCAGCGCGAGCCGCTACCACCGGCTTCGCGCTGGCCATGGCTTCCAGAAAAACGATACCGAACCCTTCTTGGACACTGGGCAGACAAAAAACGTGGCATCGGTTGTATTCACACGCAAGTTCGGCTTGGGAGAGGTTTCCAAGCCAGCTTACGATTCCTTGTAAGCCCCTTTCTCGGCAGATGGACTGGAGGCGAGGAGACTCCGGGCCACTGCCGACGATGCGAACTTCGAGTCCCGGTATTTTGGAACGCAGGCGGTCAGCCGCATCAAGCAGAACATGCAGACGCTTTCGGGGATAGAACCGGCAAACGGAGAGCACTGTAAATTTGTCTTGGGCGGGTGGGGCCGGATTGAGTCCGAACCAATTGATCTCGCAGGCTGGCATAGATTGCTCCAACTC
>JBAPOI010000174.1:0-11381 GCA_049279555.1 Candidatus Sulfotelmatobacter sp. | reverse complement strand
GTCCCACGTAGGAGGGCGTATCCCCGTTGGTGCCATCGGCTTTTTCTGCGAGCTTGATCAGTGCGTCGAGGTCTGGGTTACCCTCGGCGATGCGAGGAATTGCTGGCACTTGAACGTATTCGATGGGCAGCATCGCTTCAGGCAAACGCTCCGATAAGTATTGGCGTAATTCCTCGGTGCTTGCCAACGCCTCTTCGGTTGAGGCGATGAAGGCAACGAGACTTGGTCCACTCAGCCCAGTTTCTTCGCGGATTGTAACCGCAGCTTCCCGCACGTGAGCATGTTGCACCAGGAGTGCCTCAATTTCCGCAAGCTCTACGCGCGCTCCATGAATCTTGATTCTTGCATCCCGCCTGCCACAGAATTGCAGATGTGTACCCGCCCGTCGTCGGCACAGATCTCCCGTGCGATAAAGACGCTGCCCCTCGTGCGGTGAAAACGTGTCCGGAAGCAAGCTTTCGGCCGTCCGCTCAGGACGACCGTCATAGCCCGTCGTCATGCTCGCAGTTGAAACGTACAACTCCCCGAGAACTCCGTCGGGGACTGCTGCCATTTCATCATCCAACAGATACAGCGTGCCGCCCTGTAGCAGATGCTCGGTCGGAGCAACTTTCATCTCAAGGTCCAATTGCATAATCCTGCTGGCCAGGAGAGAACCGCAGGTTTCAGTAGAGCCGTAGATCCAATACACACGTTCCAGCACCTCAGGACTCAAACTTTCTCGCAGACGCTTCAATGCCGCGAACCGGTCTCCGCAGAGCATCAGCCGCAACTGCGGCAGAATTTCTGAATCCTGTTGGGCCAAATCGGCAAGCATTGCGGCAGGCACGAAGATCACTGTGGCTTTACTACGCCGCATCAGGTCAACCAACTTTTTTGGAGACGGAGACGGCAAACTCGGAAGTGGCACGATACAAGCGCCGGTCGTCAGTGCATTTAGGATCTCGAAGGTCGCTAGCTCGTATGAAAAACTCAGAGCTTGCGCAAGGCGGTCAGAAGAGTGCAGTTGTATCTCCGACCAAAACTTCTTGGCGAACAACGCCGAATGCGAAATCAAAACTCCTTGCGGCTTATCAACAGGAGCAGATCGATATAGGATGCAAGCTAAGGCGTGGGGATCAACTTCGAGATCTGGAACCCTCGTGCTTTGCGCTGCAAGTTCCTCTTCGCTGAGGTCGAGATTGAGTACAGGTATCTCGGGGGAGGCGCCTCCTGCAGCCCAGCTCGTTTCAGAAATCACTAAGACAACTCCGGCGTCCGCCGCGATCTTGCGCACGCGCAGGATCGGATAGTCCAACGCCAGAGGAACGAATATTGCGCCCGCCTTCAGCACCCCCAAAACAGCCACCAGTAAGTCGTCTGGCTGCACTAACCGCAGTCCTACTCGTGTCTCCGGTTTAATTCCGATGGCCTGTAAATAATGCGCTAACTGGTTAGCACGTCGGTTTAGTTGTTGATAGGTTAGTTCAATATCGTCACCAATGATCGCCAGAGTGTCGGGATTAGTTTGGGCCCACTCCTCGACGCATTCATGAATTGTTCTCGGCGTAAACTCTACCGATTCCCGCGCTTGCAAATCTTCCAGTAGAGAGCGTTTTTCTGTTTCATTCAGCAGTGGTAACTCAGTGAGCTTTTGATCCGGATTGTCGACGATGCTTTGAAGAAGAACTGAGTACCGTTGGAACATACCCACAATCGTTGCGGACGCAAACAATTCCTGGTCGTAAACTACGCCAAACGATATGCCGGAGTCCTCTTCCGCCAAGAATACGGACATATCAAACTTGGTCGAGTTAATTTCGAATTCGAAGGGCGTCAACTCTGCGAGCCCCAGACGAAACTTAGAGCGGGGCACATTTTGCAGATTAAATGCGACTTGGAAGAGCAGAGGGCCTTGGAGATCACGGTCGGGGAGGAGTTCCTGCACGAGCCGATCGAAGGGAATATCCTGATGCGCATACGCTCCGAGCGTAGTCTCCTTCACATTTCGCAATAGCTCATGAAAGCTCCATCGGCGCGATAGTTTCGTCCTCATCACCAGAGTATTGACAAAAAATCCGATGAGTTCTTCCACTTCGGGCCGCGTGCGTCCGGCAATTGCGCTTCCCACGGCAATATCTTCCTGGCCGGTATAGCGGAAAAGAAGCGTCTGGTACGCCGCCAACAAACTCATATACAGAGTTGCCTTGTGCTGCCAACTCAGGCCCTGGAGTCGCTCCGAAAGGACCTTTTCCAGGCGGAACATGTGAGCCGCGCCTTTTCCCGCGGGTGTGGATGGCCGCGGCCGGTCCAGCGGCAAGTCGAGCGCCTTGGTTCCCGTTAGTTGCGTCTTCCAGTATCCAAGCAACTCTTCCAGAGCTTCTCCTTGCAGATATTCCCGCTGCCATTCGCTGAAATCCGCATACTGGATCGGCAGCTCAGGCAAAGGTGAGGGCCTATCGGAAGTAAACGCGGCATAGAGCTGAAAAATTTCCTTCGACAACACTCCCATCGACCATCCGTCCGAAATAATGTGATGCATCACGATCGCCATTACGTGATCGTTCTCTGCTATGCGAAGCAACACGATCCGCCATAACGGGACCTCCTGCAAATTAAAAGGAGCGTCAATCGCCTTCTGCACCTGCCTTCGAACTTCGACTTCCTGTTCTTCTTCGGAGTCAACGCTCACTTCGACGACCGGCAACTCAACCTTTATCTGAGGAGCAATAATCTGTTGAGGTTCGCCCTTGGTTGCGCCAAAGTAAGTTCTCAGCGACTCATGACGCCGGACAACTTCTTGTACGCTGCGTCGAAGCGCTTCCACGTCGAAGGGGCCGACAATTCGGACGGCATCGGGGATGTTGTAAAGCGCTTTCCCAGGAGCCAGTTGATCCAGGAACCACAGGCGCCTCTGTGTGAAAGACGCAGAAACCCTGAACAGTTCCGGCATTGGCGCTTGCGCGCTGTTATCCGTGAAAGCCGCAGTTGTCATAGTCGGGCCTCGATCTGTACTTTCCCTCTGCCCGGGCATTTAGGCCGATGATCGCCGAAGCACGCGCAAGCGGACTTTCTTACGGTTCGAACTTCACAAACCGCACCTCTCCACCAACCTCAACGCAATCGCCTGTGACTCGGGCACGGATGCGTCCGGAGCGCTTGGAGCCGACATACTGATCGATCGCGAGCCAATCGTTGTGATCGGTTTCGCGCCTCGTCCACGCTAATGCGGCTGCAGCGACGCCGGTGGCTGCATCTTCATTCACTCCAGCTGCAGGATTGAAAGCGCGTGCCGCTACGGTCGATCCGTAAGGCGCCCCGGAAGTCGCAAACACGTATGCGCCATTCACCCCACGAGCCTGGCTGATCTCGGCAAGATTCTGCAGTTTTGGCTTGGTATTTCTCAGCTTCTCCCAGCCGGCGACATGCACCAGCCACTTCGGGCTTCCTGCGCTGGCCACAACAATGGGCGAGTTAGGCGCAATGTCGGCATTCTCCAAATCCAAGGCGTAGAGAATCGGTTCTGGATTGGTTTCGGGATGGAGATCAAACGGGCCATTCAATACAATGCTGGCGCCGTGTCCATTACGGCTGACTGTAAAGTTTTTCTCCCGCACGATAATACGGGATTCACCGGTGCCATCAGCCTCACTGGCCGCCGCTCCCGCCGCCAAAGCGCCGTGCACACAGAACGGCAACTCCGCGACCGGCGTGAAGAATCGCACTACTCTCGGACCCGAACTCGCGATGAAGACAGAGGTCACTCCTCGCTGCGATGCTGCGGTTTTCAGTTCTAAAGTCGAAGACAGGTCTGGACAGGAAGTAATAACGGCGTCGTTCCCCTGTTGACCATCGACTCCAAAGATGGCGAGCCGCATCGCCTTGGGAAAGACCGGGAGCGTCAATTCAGGCATACACGCCTCCCAATTGGTGGGCCTGCGTAGTCGCGGTGCAGGGAAGGCCCGGCCTCAAGAATAATTCACCTTGTGCGGGAAACATAACCACCGCGGCAACAGTTTGAGCAGCGCGCCGATCCGCTCGGCCGTGGCAGCAAATGGAGGCTGCATCCCCATGATGCACGAGGATGGAGAACGCCCTTGCGGCTTCGTCTCGCGTCGAAATACAATCGGCACGGATTTCTGCCGGGTATAACTGCGGCACCAGCGTAATGAGTAGATTGAGCCGCAGCCTGGAATTGCGCCGTAATAGAATATGGCTCCGCTCTGCTTCGACTAACTCAGGGTGCAGGTAATGATTGGTGTGCAGCAAATGTGGGCTAGTGAGGGTGCGCGACTTATCCGGCGTAAACTCAATTTGAATCGCGCGCTGCGTATCCGCTGCCGTGAGGCAGCGCGAACTCGCTCGCGGCAGCCGCTCTACCTCGCGCTGGACATCTGCCAGCGTGGATTGCGTTAAAAGATGCCGTACAAGCAGGTAGGGCGGGATGCCGGAGCGCCAGCCATCCGAAGCAACCATATTGATGCCCACCGCGATCCCGGCGCTGTTGATTCCCAGATAACCGAGCAGGCCCGCGAAAGTAACCATCAAAATTTCAGGCGAGCGTTTCTCTGACGCGATTCGCACGACAACCGCATATGGCGCCATGAATGGTTGTAGATCGACCGTCTGGGCCAGAAGTGGCGTACCTCGCCATGTTGCGGCAAAGAGGGAACACTCGCCCACGCCACGCGGGTTATTGCAAGCCTGCACCTCTCGCCAAAGTTGAAGCAGCCACGCATCGTCTTGAGAGATCTCCGCTCCTAGTGCGAGCCCTTCTACTTCCATCGCAATGTCTGGCAGGCTGGTCTTGACGATCTGCGCGCTTTCCCTCAGAAGGCTGAAGACGGATGCAGGATACGAGGATTGGCTTGACATTGCACAACGCATCCGAAACTCGTCGAGAAGCAGACGAATCTCTCGACGGAGGGCCTCACCGAAAGAACTCCCGCGTTCGCATGGCGTCCCGCCAACCTTTAGCTCCGAAAGCCGGTAATCAGTTTGCGCTTGCATTCAGACGACGGCAATTCCTTTCTTCTGTTGAGTCTGGCGCAACGCTCAGGCCGTCGCCTCAAGCTTGCAATATTTTTGCTCAAAGCACTGCACAAGCGCTTCGAGCAAATTCCATGGATCGTCCCCAACTTGCTGTTTCAGAGAAATCAACATTTGCAGATCGAGGTTCGTAATCGACGAAAGAATTTCCGTGAGCCTCTTGGGCCACGTCTCTCCTAGCCACGGCATCAGGCTATTACGGGAAGCTTGTAACAATGGTCGAAATGAGAAAAATGTTTCCTGCCGGCTATTCAAGAACAGGGCAATCATTTCCAAACTGAGGTTGCCGCCGCCTTTGCCCAGTCCTCCCAGCGACCCATCGAGTATGGCAATGCCTTCCTCCATCGCCGCAAGTGAATTTGCAAATGCCAGGCTCAGCCCGTTGTGAGGATGAAACCCTAAAGGTACATCGATCTCATCTTTTAAGGTTCCCACGATCTCGCGGACTTGATGCGGGAAAAGACCTCCATTGGAATCCGCAAGGTATAGCCAGTCAGGACTTAACGCGGCGAGTCTATCGCACAGGCCCACCAATTCCTTCATTGAATATTCACTCACGCGGATGAGATTCAAGAAAACCAACAAGCCGGCCTTACGGGCTGCATCAACGTCCGGCGTCAGAAGGTTAAACTTCGCGGGAGGCGCAGGGAAGCGAACCCCTTTGATTCCAACCCGTGCCAGCGCCAGATAGTCAGCTCGTGCAGCAACCCCCGGTGGGATCATGACCACAGGACTCATCTGCGGTTGGCAGCAGGCCGCTACCTCGCTCAAATGATCGAGAGTGTACCCTTTTCGTCCTAAGTCGTCTGGCGTTGTCCTTCCAGGAATGAAGTAACCAATCTCGACGAACGGAATGCCAGCTTCCTGGAGCAGCCGGACAACCTGGCATGATTGATGTGCCGAAAACGAAAACCCATTAACATATCCGCCATCACGAAGAGTTACATCAAGTAATCTAACCATAAGTTCCCCTGTTGTAGGAGTGACTTATTCCGAGCTACGTCTGCTTCTAACTGCAAGAGTGGACGATTCTGCGCCGGACTATAGCAGAGTAAAAAGCGGTTGTACCCAGCCGAAACGTCTAGTATTCACGCGGCTGTGCGCGAAGGTTAGGTGTCTGCATGTTTCGTCATATTGTCAGGGTGCTCAGTCTTGTGTTTTCTAGGAGAGCGGTGATTGCTTGCGGACATCTCAGAGATGTGCCCACATATCGATTTCAAACATTCGGACGCAAGCATATGTGCATAAATAGTGGAGCCAACCACTCCACTGAATTGACTCCAGTCGTGAGCATCTATCGCGAGTCGCAGGTCGACGTGCGACCGCATCCGTCAAGTCGGGGCTTGGTTTGAAACCGGAACAGCAGTTCGTTGAAAACGTCCGGGATGCCGCAGCGACTTGACGTTCACGGACAACCGCATTTCCTTAAGCCCAGACGCAGTTTGCCGGATCCGCCGCAAATGATTTACTCTCGCCGCAGTCAATCATGAACCCATCCAAGACCAACTCCAGCACCTCCACGGACCATTTCGCGCATGCGATGCGCCGGGAGATCTACGAGCAGCCCGAGGGCATTGCAAAGACCATCGATTTCCATTTGAAGAACGACGTTATTTTTCCTGGAATGCTGCACGCCATCGAGGGCGCACTATTGACCTTGGAAAGGTTAATCATCGCCGCCAGCGGGTCGAGCCGTCACGCAGGTCTGGCCGGAGAGATCATGATTGAAGACCTTTCCGGCGTAGCCGTGGATGTGGAATACGCCAGCGAGTACTGCTATCGCTCCACGCATGCTGCCGTGGACCCGTTGGTGATGGTGATCACGCAGTCCGGCGAAACCGCGGATACAATTGCCGCGCAACGAGAGGCACTGACCCGCGGGGTAAAGACCATCGCAGTGTCGAATGTCGCCGAGGCTACCATTCCTCGAGAAGCGAGCGCGGCTCTGATCACAGGAGCTGGCCTCGAGGTCGCCATACCCGCAACCAAGAGTTTCACAACGCAGCTCACGGTCGTGTATCTGATGGCATTGTTCCTGGCACGCAAGCGGGGCCGCATGACCTCCGAGGTCACGCGCTCCTATTTGCAACGCTTATTGCAGCTTCCTGAGGCCATCGAACGCAATCTCCGAACGTGGGACGAACTCGCGGAGCGATTCGGAGAGAAGCACTTCCGGGCGGAGAAATTCTTATACCTTGGACGTGGTGTGCATTATGCCATTGCGCGCGAAGGTGCCCTCAAACTTAAGGAAACCTCTTACGCGCACGCCGAAGGCTACCCTGCAGGCGAGTTAAAGCACGGGCCCAATGCTCTGGTCGATGAGAACCTTCCGGTCGTGGTGCTGGCAACTTGCGACCGCAGCGATCCAGACTCGGTTTTGCGCTATCAGCGCACCCTTGATGTGATTCGGGAGGTCAGGTCGCGGCACGGTCGCGTCGTAACTGTAGCTACCGAAGGAGACGCTGAGATCGACAGCATCTCTGACGATGTGTTTTTTGTTCCCTCGGCGCCCGAATTGCTGCTGCCAATCGTCGAGGTAATTCCCTTGCAGCTGTTTGCCTACCATGTCGCCACGAAAAAAGGGTACGACGTCGACCGCCCGCGAAATCTGGTGAAGGCGGTGGTCACCGAGTAGTCAAACACAGCCATTTTTCTGATGATTCAAAGGAAGCCGGCGGACCGAGGTTCGCCGGCTACGGACCTTATGGGAGTTCATGCCAAACACCAACTCACCTCACATCGATCTTCAAGCTGTCGCAAAAGAAATAATGCAGCAGCACGGCTTTAAACCGGACTTTCCTGCGGCGGTTCAAAAGCAACTGGCAGATTTGCGCATTCATCCTCCGCAGATCAGTTCTGGAGGAAGTGTGCGCGATTTGCGCAATCAGCTTTGGTCATCGATCGACAATGACACGTCGCGCGATCTCGATCAGATCGAAGTTGCCGAAAGACTGTCCAACGGCGATGTGAAGGTTTTGGTTGGCATCGCTGACGTAGACGCCTACGTTTCCAAACTGAGCGCAATCGATCAACATGCCGCGAGCGAAACGACCACGGTGTACACCGGAATTCGGAACTTTCCAATGTTGCCCGAAGCGCTCTCGACCGGCCAGACTTCGCTGTTGGAGAATCAAGAACGCTTGAGCGTAGTCATCGAGTTTGTAGTCGACGACGGAGGCCACGTAACCTCCAGCGAAGTCTACCGCGCTGTGGTTCGCAATCACGCACAACTACAGTACAACTCGACCGGTGCGTGGTTGGAGGATACAGGGGCTGCTCCGGCAAAAATTGCGGCCGCCGCCGATCTCCAGACACAATTGCGCCTGCAGAGCGAGGTGGCACAGAAATTGAAGAGTAAGCGCCACGAAAACGGAGCTCTCGAAATTCAGACCGACGAGACTTATCCGCTGGTGCTGAACGCTCAGGTCATCGACGTAGTGAAGCAGCAGAGAAATCGCGCCACCGAGTTGATTGAAGACTTCATGATTGCCGCCAACGGAGTCATCGCGCGAATGCTGGAAAAGGTTTCGTCTTTGCGCCGCATCGTCAAGCAGCCGGAGCGTTGGGATCGCATCGTTCAACTGGCGGCGGCCCACGGAGGAAAACTCCCTCCCGACCCGGATTCCAAAGCGTTGAACGATTTTCTGGTGAAACGCAGGGCAGCCGACCCCGACCATTTCGCCGATGTGTCGCTCGCTGTGATTAAGTTGATCGGCCCCGGGGAATATGTGCTCGAGCGCCCGGGCGATCCTTCAGCAGGACATTTCGGCCTTGCCGTCCAGGATTACACTCATTCGACCGCTCCCAATCGCCGGTTCCCGGATATCGTCACTCAGCGTCTGGTTAAAGCTATGCTTGCAGGGCAACCGAATCCCTACTCGGATGCCGAACTCACTCAAATCGCCGCCAACTGCACCTTGAAGGGAGACGCCGCACGGAAAGTAGAACGTGAAATGTCGAAACGGCTGGCGGCAATTGCAATGCAGCACCGCATCGGTGCAATCTTCGACGCGGTCGTAACTGGCTCAACGCCGAAAGGAACCTTCGTCCGCGCGCTGCAACCCCATGTAGAGGGATTGCTGGCTCAGGGGGCGCAAGGCGTCGACGTAGGAGACAAAATGCGCGTTAAGCTGATCCGCACCGACGTGCAGCACGGCTTCATCGACTTTGCTCGCGTCTGAGCGAGGTGAGATTGCAGCCTTTCCGCCGATCATCGTTGAACGAATCAGCTAACAAGGACCTCACTAGTAAATCCCCGGTTATCACGAAAGCCAATAGGCCCGACCTCACCCGCAGGCTATGCTTGCGCAAGCCGTTGGTTCGGCACAAAGGCGGGAGTCTGTTTGTTTGAATGGCGCAAACTCGTTTGCGGGGTAATGATTGTCATCGTGCCTGGGTCGATATCGGCGCAGAGCACGGACCGCGCTTTGCTTTATAGCGACGGTGGCACATGGCTGGACGGGAAGCCAGCGCCGGCATCGTCTGCGATTTTTCCAAACGACTATATTCAGACACAAACGGCCCACACCGCGAAGATTGACGTCGAAGGATCCACCGTTATGGTGCTACCAGACACCGTTTTGCAATTTGAGGGCGACGAACTCGTTCTCGATCACGGCAGCCTGCAGCTCAGTACGAGTCGCCAAATGAAAGTGCGCGTGAATTGCATGACCGTGATTCCTGTCACTGCCGACTGGACTCAATACGACGTGAGCGATATCGATGGCAAAGTTAAAGTGAGCGCTTACAAGAACGATGTGAAGATTCACACTCCAAGCTCGGCCCGCAGATCAAAACAGACAAGATCGATCGATAACATCGTGCATGCAGGTGAGCAATCTACTCGGGATGAGAAGTGCGGGGGTGCTGCGCGACCTACTGATGCGTTTGGCGCCAAGGGTCCTTTCTTGAACAGCCCGTGGGCCAAAGGTGCCGGACTGGGTGTGATCGGCGTACTCACATGTTGGGCATTGTGCACGAGTGACACTCCGGTCAGCCCGTCGATACCCTAGCCCGTCAAGTTTCGGAATAGGCTAGGAAAGCATTCCCAGGCAACGTGCATGTTAGAAGCGGTAGATCAGTGAGAAGTCGGCGTTAGAATCCATATATTTTTGGGAGGACTGCAGGCGCGTGAGCGGTTGGTTTGTGGGTTCAGTCACACTTTCATGGAAGCGATAGATTCCTAGGCGTTGCCGCCAAAACCAGTGCCGCTTCTCGCTCGGCGTTGGGAATGTGATCGTTGCTTCGGGACCGTGGCTGCCGTTCTGCCAGTCGTTTCCTGCCATCACCCAGTCAACACCCAAACGAACGGAGAAATCACGGTGGCAAAGAGAACACGGGCGCAATGCTAGGTCATAACCTCCGCCAATCTGAGGACGGTTTCCGCCTTTGACGTAGTTGGTGGTGGAAAGCTGGCTCCAACGATATCCCGCCCCGAAAAACCAGTGGTCTCCGAGAAAAGGGATGGTCGCCTGAAGTTGGGATGGCCGGAAGTAGATTGCACCATTGAGATAACGGTCGTGCCCTTTGGGATTAGGCTGGTCGCCGTCATCGGTTTTACGGTCATTGTCGTAGGCGGCCAGCGCTATCATTACCCAATGTCGGCTCTCTATGTTGATCCCGCCTTCGGCACGAAGGGCAAACGGGCGGTATCCGCCTCCGCCCAGAGCTGGGCCGAGGGACAGGTAGGGATGCGGAGTCAGCCGAGTTAACAACTCCTCGCGATCGGAATTCGGATTCAGTTTGGGATCGGTTACCAGCGTTGGTTCGGGCGCTTCGGATGTCGGGAGGTTGAAGCTGACAATCGGCGGCTTTTCGATATTGCCTTGCTGCGCGTGGGCTGACGCGAGTGCTAGCCCGAAAATACTAGCTAGGACGACTTTTGTCTTCATAGGGCAGGTTCGCCTCAAGGTACTTATCGGAGTCAGCGAAAAAAGCTTTAGCTGCAGATATCTCCATTTGGGACGAACGGCGTGCGCACGAAGGTAGGAGGCACGCAGATGGAGCTATGCTCGTGAAGGACACCAGTGGGAGACTTAGACAAAAAAACTTTTTTTAATCTGCAATCTCGTGCTGGCAGAGAAAGAGCGATAAGGGTCGCGCCGCTGGTTCTCCGTGAATGTCTCCATCGAGATCGGCCAGCAGTTCGGCAGGCCCAGTTACTTGCCAGAGGAATAAACTACGGCACTACCAATAGGAAAGCGCCTGCAGCGAACAGGTACTCATCGGAGTAAGCGGAAAAAGCTTTAGCTGCGGATATCTCCATTTGGGACGAACGGCGTGCGCACGAAGGTAGGAGGCACGCAGATGGAGCTATGCTCGTGAAGGACACCAGTGGGAGACTTAGACAAAAA
>JBAPOI010000173.1:0-2790 GCA_049279555.1 Candidatus Sulfotelmatobacter sp. | reverse complement strand
CGCTATGACAGTATCGCCGTCATATTCTAGGAACATTCAGTATCCCTGGATTATCCGGCATAGACTCCGGCATCCTTAAAGTTTGCCATCCGCGTGAATGTGGTGGGGCTAGCTTGGTTCAAATTGGGGCAAGTAGCGAGCATTTGCCGCCAAAGGCGCCGCGCTGACTGTGTCCGTCTAGCAGTGCCAGCAGAGACTGGCCCGCGTGTAACGAAGTTGAAAACTGCTGGGCCTCGTGCCGCCCGGCGTCGTCACGCAGCAAGAATTTATAGATTCGACGTGCTTGGATTGGCCGCCCGCAAAATCCGCGGCCGCTGACCTTCGAGAATCTCCGGCAGCCACGATGAGTGCCTTGTAGCAGCCCAGTGCGTGAGCGGCCACTCACCAATCACCATTCACCCCTCACTCCTCCACGCGCGGCCAAAAACGCCACTTGCATTTCGCGGGCGTTAGGGCTTTGCCTAAAAACTCCGAGTTGCCCAAAAACTCAGAAGCCTGCCCATAAAGTCTCGCGGCGCGGCTACAGGACAATTCAATCTTTCAGGAATGAAGGGAGCCAAAGGTATAGCGCCATTCCCACGAATTGTCCGATCGCAAATATCACGATTACGCCCACGGTTAATCGCCTCCGACCGATCGCATAAGCAAGAAAAATCAGTGGCAACCAAAACGGAGTCATCGCAACGACTAATATCAAGTGAATCAGATCGAAGCGTAGATAAACCGTTACCCATCCCGCCAAAGCAATCGCGATTGCAGCGACAAACAGTAGAAGCGACTTAAGACTGAACTGCACCATGCCCGCATTGTGATATGGTTGGACCAGTCAAGCAAGTTTTTGATGGATGCGTGTCATTGCTTAAAAAGCCAGGAAGACGAGCGAGCCTAATTACGACGGTGGATCATTCTGATATTCGCGGGTTGGATACCGCATGACATGGATCCGTCGGGGGCAGCCTCCGTCTAGCGGACGAGTGCTTGGCCGGTCGCCAGGTGGCGAGCAGCCTAACTCAACAATGCAGGCGAGGATTCCCCTTTCCAATAGCGCTTCGTCTCGTCCTCCTGGATGTGCTGGATGATGGTGCTCAATGACTTCCCAGACCGTCACGCCGCCAACAGGTTGTCCTCTTGGGCAATGGCCCACACAAAGCCGACAAGCTCCCGAGCCACGGCGGTTACCGCTTTCTGACTACTCTTGCCACGGTCGACCAGTCTTCTAAAACGGCGCGACAAGCGCTGCTCGGCTCGTTCGGCGATGGTCCGGACTCCGGCAGCCACTAGCTCTCGACGCGCGTTAATCCGCTTGGAGGCACAAGGCCCAAAGCGGTAATTCCAGGCGGCTTCTACCAGAACCCACCGCGCATGGCGGTTGCCCGTGCGCGTGATTCCTCCCTGCCGCCGATCGCCGCCGCTGGAGTGTTCACTAGGCACCAGGCCCAGATAAGCCATCAGCTGCTTGGGAGTGCGGAATCGCTTGAAGTTCCCAATCTCGGCTGCCAGCACCACGGCCGTTACCAAATCCACGCCGCGCAGTGCCTGCAGAGCACGGACCAAAGGCCCCAAGGTCCAGCGCTCGACCAGTTCGCCGATATCCGCGGTTAATCGTTGGACCCGCGCCAACGCCTGTTCCACGGTGTAAATGTAATCGTCGAAGACCCGCCGCGATGCCTCCTCGGGGAACTCCTGGACTTTGATCCACTTCCAATGTTTGTGCGTCCATTTGCCCCCTGCCGACCAGCGGCGGCCGTGACGCAACAGAAACTTATCCAATTGTTGCCGGGCCACGCGCTCCACCTGAATCGCGTCTTCCCGAGCCCGCTCTAAATCCCGCATCGCTTCCGTTTGGGCCTGGGGAACCGAGACTTCCACCAGATCGCCTGAACGCAGGAAGTGCGCCAACCGTACCGCGTCACGACGATCGGTCTTGATCCGACGATTCTTTTGAATGGGCACCAGCGAAGGCGCTACGACCACGCAGCAGATTCCCTGCTCATTGAGCTGCCGCGCCAAGCCGTAACCCGTCGGCCCAGCCTCATAGCACACCCGCAAGCGAGACTTGGGACCCAGGCGATCCAGTACCTTCAATAGCAACCACTCATCGGCCGGGATCGTCTCCAACAACCGCGCAGGCTCTCGCCCATTCTCCGCTACAGCGACGGAGATTGAATCCTTGTGTACATCCAAACCGACAAAGCGTAGATTCTTTCTCATTGGACCAGTCCTCCCGTTGTGGCTCGGCGCCCACGCGGCACCCCCGCGCTGGCGCAATCCACGTTATACGCGAGCGACTGGTCCAACCATTTTGTCTAGCCGATGGGCGGTGCGCAGCGAAAATCTCCGGTGGTGTACTGACCAAGCACACTAACCGACTTCTGGCATGATTTCGTTGACATCCACATTGCGACGGATAGACTGGACGGCGCCCCCATTAGCAAGGGGATACAAATTCTCGCTTTTCTGGGAGCCGCTAACGCGCAAATCAATCGCTGTCTCTCTTCTCACAGCATTCGCCGTCGTGGCATTTTCCGCCACGCAACTCATGGCGCAAGCAACGTTCGACACCGTTGACTTTTCCAACCAAGCCAATTTTACTTGGGCGGCCATTGACTCCGTTCCTGGTGAACCCAGCGCCGTGCGGCTTCCAGGCGCTCCCACCGGCCACACTACCCTCGGTGGCATCCCATTCAACATTACCTCGAACACAAATGGGAAGCAGGCATGGCACGGCGACATCGCTGCCAACGGAGGTAACGGTCAAGAAAGCATCACCATGAACGTAAACATTTACGA
>JBAPOI010000172.1:0-2034 GCA_049279555.1 Candidatus Sulfotelmatobacter sp. | reverse complement strand
CTGTGGAGCAAGATAATGGAAAGACGACTTCGAGACGGAGTGAAGGATTTGGAGATCAAAGCGCCCGACTGCTCGGCGTATCCGACACCGTGTTCAGAAAAAGACTGGGCTCAGTGCGACCGCTGCTATGCGTATGTTTGCGAAAAGCACGAGTATCTGATCGATGTGGAGAGGTTTGGCACCAATCCCAATCGGGGCTACGTCCGGCTGTGCCAGCGATGCGTGAATTCTATGTGGATGTATGGGCGACCTTAAGCACGGCGATGGGTTCGGCAAACGAGGGGGGCGGGCGGAGAACGGATTGCAGCCGATTCAGGGGTTGGCAAGGCTAAGCCGTCACAGCGGACAAGATGGCAACAGAGCTAATCGGTGCCTTCACGCAATGCGTCAAGCAATCGAACAACGCCGTCCTTCAAATCGGGCAACGATGCAGAGTGTCCCATAAAACGTAGTATTTGGTTCAGCATTGATGCGACAACCTCTGCTTTATCCGAATCAATGCTACTCACGCTGAAATCAGCACTCGCATTAGCGCAAGGACGTGGTGAAGATGCAAGGAATACAGACCCCAAATCCAGGACGTTCCTAGTACCGCACATGAAGCAATGAGCTTCCTGCTTTTCTGGACCGCCAAGCTCCGGGATTTTCATCGCCACCGGAAGATTACCGACATTCAGGGAAGCAATGACTCTCGCATCTCCCCAATAGCCGTTGCTTGTCCAAAACTCCTTCGCTAAATCGAGCATACGAAGCAAGTTCTCCGCTACATCGCATATACTCCAGCTACTTCCCGATATGCCCATAGGCAACGTGCAAGATACTTGGCTTGCAAAGCCCAATCCTCCGTCTGACCCGAACACCCATACCATCTCATAATCGAGTGAGCGATGGTGCCAGCGATACGAAAAGTAGTTCGGTCCACGTGATTCCTCGGAGTTTGCCACATCGCCCCGCAAAGTGCTGTTGACCCGTTTGAATCGGGTGAGAATTGAAGTTTGGAGCACTCGTTCCAGTGAGATATCCAGTGGGATGTCTATTGCCTCAGTAGGATTGAGAGGAAACAGCTTCAGATCGAAGAACAAGTCCGATGCTTTACGCCGTTCAGGATGTGCGGCGTCAGCTCCCTTAGTTGTAAAAATTATCAATTCTCGCCGGAGCAGTTCCAGCGTAGAGTTTATCCGGGCGTTCGTTCCGACTGGTTCGTGGGCACGCTCGATGAGATATCGCAATTGAGCCGCATTCGCTGGACGGGACTCTGTAGCATTGCGTACATATATCGGGTTCTCGCCTTTGGTAAACAAGTACAGAGCGGGAGATGGCCGCACCCGCACAAGGCAGACATGCTTATTCGCTTCCCGTGGAAGAGCACACTCCGCAATATCAAAAGAAGGTGTCGGGGAGATGATCGAAGCGATGGAGCTGGCGATCCGGGTCTTTTCCTCTCCGGAGGAGGTCACACCCGGCATTGCGACGGGGATCATGTCTTTCTCTTCGACGCCAATGAACAGCAACCCGCCGAAAGTGTTTGCAAAGGCGGCGACCGTCTTTAGCCCGCTATCGTTCCACATACTTTTGTAGTCGAGGCGTTCGCTCTCTTGGGGTCTACTGCCTTCCGTGTCCGATAGTCGCAAGAACGTCTTAATTTCTGAGTACAAATCAGCGCCACTCAGAGCAGTGAAATCATCCTTGAATAGGTTGATGGCCATGAGTGATAGTACCTGGAATCTCCTTTTTTAGGACTGATTCATCCGAATTCCTGCTCGCATGAACGGACTTGCACCGCCAAGGTTTTATTCGCAATCGAAAAGTGCAGTGATTCGTTGTCATTCTCGACTTGGAAATCTTCCGGCGACCGCTGCCGCCCTTCGCCAGTTCCTTCTCTGCGGATTCCGGTGAAGGCGATCAGCGTTCCGGGGTGAAGGCGATCAGTACGATTCGAGGTCGCTGGAATGGTGATCGGGATGCCCCGGACCCCGCACACCTTGGCTTCCCGTGCGACCGCTGGCAGATGCTGGGGCGTGATTTCCGGCTTTG
>JBAPOI010000171.1:0-4905 GCA_049279555.1 Candidatus Sulfotelmatobacter sp. | reverse complement strand
GGGAATCCCACCCTTGCACAAAACGCAAGGATGGGCCACCCGCGTCGCTCCAAGAGATACGCGACACGAAGGTGCTGTAGACGGCGGTGGCGGGAGGACAGTGTTTAAGGTGAAGCAGAGATAATGTAGTTGTGCCCATCCAACAAGGTCACGATGTCCTACTGTGACTTGTGAGAGTTTTCTCGCGACTCTAGTATTTTCCCATTCATGAATATTTAATTGTTCTTCCGCGGGTGATTCTGCAACTAAGTACCCAACTTTGTTTCAAGCGCGCCCTTTCGCCGAGAGGCAGCACAGCCCATCGAGGAGGTTCGTCGTGAAAACCCCACAGGTCTCTCTCCGGCTACAGGCGGTCCGGCTCCGGCAACATGCAACCAGGTTATTCGCGGCTTCCCTTCTTGCGGCTGGTTTTCTGGCAGCGAGTTCGATGTGCGCGAGCGCGCAACAACAGGTTCTCACTTATCACAACAACAACGGACGGACCGGGCTGAATTCGGCAGAGACTACGCTCACCCTGAGCAATGTGAATTCCGGCATGTTCGGACGACTATTCACGTTATCCGTGGATGGCTTGGTCGACGCAGAGCCTCTCTATCTCTCGGCTGTGACTGTGCAGGGCGGCACGCACAACTTGCTGATTGTGGCCACGGAACACGACTCGGTGTATGCGTTCGATGCGGACAGTGGAACGCAACTGTGGAAGATCAGCACTCTCAAGTCTGGCGAGACGACGTCGGACGATCGCGGGTGCAGCCAGGTTACGCCGGAGATCGGAATTACGTCGACGCCGGCGATCAGCCGGCCGGTGGGATCGAACGGTGTGATCTATGTGGTCGCCATGTCGAAGGACTCGTCGGGAAATTATCATCAACGGCTGCATGCGCTGGACGCGGCGACGGGGAACGAGCTGCACAACGGGCCAGTCGATATCGCCGCGAAATATCCCGGTACCGGGGATAACAGCTCCGGCGGATTTGTAATCTTCGATCCGGCGCAATATAAGGAGCGCTCGGGTTTGCTGCTGGTGGGGAACCAGCTTTATTTGACGTGGGCGTCACACTGCGACATCCGCCCATATACGGGCTGGATCATGGAGTACAACGCAACTACCCTGGCGCAGAAGTCGGTGATCAACGTAACCCCGAATGGCAATGAGGGCGCGATTTGGGGGTCGGGCGCGGGGTTGACGGCCGACAGTTCGGGCAACATCTTTTTTCTGGATGCCAACGGAATTTTCGACACGAGCTTAAACTCCGGTGGATTTCCGAGCAGCGGCGACTACGGCAACGCGTTCATCCGGCTGACGACGAAGAGCGGGTTGGCCGTGGCCGACTATTTTGAAATGGATAATGGGCCGCAAGAGAGTGAAGGCGATGTCGACCTGGGCTCGGGCGGAGCGATTTTGCTGCCGCCGATGAAAGACTCTTCCGGGACGACGTGGCAACTGGCAGCGGGCGCCGGCAAAGATACGAATCTGTATGTGGTGAACCGCAACTCGATGGGGAAATTCAACGCGAACAGCAACAATAACTATCAGGAGCTCTCGGGAGTATTGCCGGGCGGCATCTGGTCGATGCCAGCGTATTTTCGTAACCGGCTGTATTACGGGCCGGTGAGCCAGCCGATTCTCTCGTTCGAGTTCAAGAACGTAAAGTTGTTGGCAGCGCCGGTGGCACAGACCACGAACGCGTTTGGATATCCTGGGGCGACTCCTAGCATTTCTGCGAATGGAGGCACGAACGGGATCGTTTGGGCCAGCGAGAATACGAATCCCGCCGTATTGCACGCCTACAACGCACTCAATCTGGTCGAGCTGTACAACAGCAACCAGGCTTCCGGCGGGCGAGATCATTTCGGCGCGGGGAATAAGTACATCACTCCGATGATCGTGAATGGGAAAGTGTACGTGGGGACGACGAATGGGGTGGGAGTGTTTGGGTTGTTGAGTGGGAAGTGAGGAACAGGCAGGCCACCCCTCAGTTAGCCAAGCTGAAAGCCGTTTGATGTCCGACGAGCGTATAGTGCCCAAGAACAGCGCGAGAGAGTGCAGCTACGTGGAGGCGCTTAAGGTTTTGTCGGCCAATATCATATCCAAAAGCATTGCAGCCTCTGCGCAGTTGTAACCGAGACTCAGCCGTGGGATGGAATACTGTAGCAAAGCGCGCCACCTCACATCATTCCCCTGACGGAACTGCCTGCTCACGAAGAAGCAATATGCTAGCCGTGCGGCTGCCGCGCATGGCCCCACAATTTTGTTCTTGTCAAGATATAAGGCTGTTGGCTGCCCGGCCATATCCACGTGCGACTCTAGCTGGTTCAGGACGGCGTTAGCAAGCTTGGGTCGGTAGGAAACCACCGCACTTGCTACTTCTGCAAAGAGTAATGGAACGTTTTCCTCTGGTGGTACCTCGCCGTAGACCCAGGAATCTCTAGACCACTCTTTATGCAGCCATGAAAGGGTTCGGTTCAAAGACCGTTGAGCTTTAGTAATCGCGTCTGAGGGCAGGCCGAGGACTGCTGCATTGTTCATGCAGTCCGCAAGGAAATTCGCCGCGTAAGCGGAACCCCAAAGGTCTTCGTCCCGGAAGTCTACATTGCATTGTCGCCAACCTCCTTCCTCCGTTTGCATCTGGCCAGTCTCATCGAGCATTCTTCCCAAAACCACTTTTGCTTCAGGCGAACCATGATCGATCGCCAGTAGTATTTGTGCGGCCCTGATTGTGTGCCTGTAGCTGATAGATGAGTTTCCGGGTATCACTGGACTTGTATACCTATGTGCCCCCATACCGACATGAATCCAACCATCAGTGAGCAAACTTTGTATACCCTCCGCCGCGGCCCCGAGCAGGCTACGTGCTTCAATTCTCTCGCTGTTCCTCTGAAGAACAAAGACTGGCAGTCCTGTCAGATAAAGGCGGGGTTTGGTATCGAGGGAGACTTTTGCAGTTTGGTATCTTGTCTCCTCTTCCTGTCGCTGTCCCCGGCCGAATTGGCCGTAGTGCATGCCTGTGTTCTCCTGGTCGTTCTTTAGATAAGAAACCAGCGTGGTTACAACCTGCTGCGGCTGCTTGATGCCATCGGCCAATGCTGCGTTCGTTTTCATAGGGCGAACTTTCGAAACCGTTTTGTCGCTGCGCCACCAGTTTCTATACAGTTGGTCAACAGCCGCAATAATGCCCAAAATTGTCGCAATAGTTAGCAAATGCATACTAGCGCGCTCTCACATACCTTTTACCGCAGTATTCTAGCTTAGATACTCCACGCGCTGTGCTTTTCGTCGGGTAGCTAATGTGCCGCTCGCCCTCGCGTAATCCAAAGGCATTCACGTGGCCATCTAATTATCTTGCCTTGGCAGAGTTACAATTTCTAGTATGCTTGAAGTCGTTCAATTACCGCGACGCAAGGGAGTCTGGTCCAAGGTTCGTAGCTTTGCGGCGCACATACGTCACCCAAAAGGTGACACCTGCCTAGGGTGTGGATTTCTCTCCTTCGGTACTGAGGAACTGATTCTATTCAATCGCACATTGTTGGCTGTAAAGGGAGTTGCTGGCTTGCCCGACGATGTTCATTTAAGTCACATCTGCTGCTTCCGTTCATTATGGGTACCTCCACCAGATGACGGACACGAAGTACTTCTTGAAGTGGTGAAGCGCCGTCGTCCATGCGAAGGGTTTATCAAATACAGGCCCGGTTACTCTCCGCTCGATCATCGCGGCCTGTTGGAAAAGAAACAGGATCGCCGCAGGGACCTCGTCATTGGTATCTGTGCCGCAGTAGGAGGGGCAGCTCTCACTTTGTTAGCCGCATGGATAAGGAAACATTTTGGTTTTTAATAAGGTAAGCAAGTCCGCCAACCCCGACTTATTCTTGAGCGAACTTTACCGGCGCGACTGAAGCCACGCCCTTTCAACGCACGTACTCGCGAACCACTTTCCTCCTCCTGCTAGACTCCTACTAATCCCATGTCTCTCGCCGATCAACTTGGGTTCAGGTTCACGCCGCCGGAGCGGCGGGTTTGGACTGTGCGCGGGCTGGTGGCGGCGGTGCGGGCGCATGTGGAGCGGGAGTATTCCGATGCGTGGGTGGAGGGGGAGACTTCGAATTTTCGAGCACCGGACTCTGGGCATCTTTATTTCACGCTGAAGGATGGGAATGCGCAGATTCGGGTGGTGATGTTCAGTTCGAAGGCGCGGCTGCTGCGGTTTCGTCCTGCCGATGGAATGCAAGTCATCGTACGCGGTCGAGTCACAATTTATGAAGAGCGCGGGGAGTTGCAGATTGCCGCGGAGTACATTGAGCCGAAGGGCGCGGGAGGGTTGCAGGTTGCATTTGAGCAACTGAAGGCGAAGCTGGAGGCGGAGGGATTATTTGCGGCGGGGCGGAAGAAAGCGATTCCGACGTTGCCGGCGAAGATTGGAATTGTGACGTCGCCGCAGGCGGCGGCGTTGCGGGACATTCTGAACATTCTGCAGAGGCGGCATCATACGGCGAGCGCGGTGATTTATCCGGCGCAGGTGCAGGGGGATTTGGCGGCGGGAGAAGTGGCGAGCGGAGTGCGGTATTTCAATGCTTGTCGAAGCGATGCGAGCCGCAGCGTGGAAGTGATTATCGTGGCGCGAGGTGGGGGGTCGGCGGAGGATCTGGCGGCGTTCAACGACGAAGGGCTGGCGCGGACGGTCGCGGCGTCGGAGATTCCGGTGATTTCGGCGGTGGGGCACGAGACCGATTTCACGATTGTGGATTTTGTGGCCGACCTGCGCGCGCCAACGCCTTCGGCGGCGGCGGAGTTGGTGATCCGCTCGCGGGTTGAAATCGAGAATCAGGCGGAGGCGGTGCGGGAGCGGTTGGTGCGGGCGATGGAGCGCCGGCTTTTGGAGGCTCGGCATGCGCTGATGGAACGGGCAC
>JBAPOI010000170.1:0-37949 GCA_049279555.1 Candidatus Sulfotelmatobacter sp. | reverse complement strand
GGTGTACGGAGACGAGTGAAGAAGAATTGAGAAATTGGGAAATTTGGTAATTGAGTAAATTAAGAAACGTCGGCAACGGTTTTCAAATTACTCAATTACTAAATTTCCCAATTACCAAATTCCGTTTAAGGAAATGACCATGCAAATCTTTCACATCCGCTACCGCAACACACAGGGCGCATTGATGCGAATACTCAACGCGATTTCGAAGCGCGGGATCGACCTTCCTTCGGTGCACGCCGAGGCTGCCGGGCAGGACCATGCGGTCACGCTGATGCTGGAAGTTTCACAAAAGCAAATCGGGCAGCTCAGCCGCGAGTGGTACGCGATTGTAGACGTGATCGAGGTTCGTTTCAGCGCATCTTTGCGTGAGCACGAAGAGCACGCTGCGCAATGGGGGCCGCATCCGCCGGCTTCAGCAACTGCGGCGGAGCAATCGGCGCTCGCCGCATTGGCTTAAGTTCACGACCCGAGTTTTCTCTGGGGGATGGTTCGACGATTGACAGTATCAGCAGCATGATGTCTCTGGGTAAGCGTCATGCGAATTGGGGACCCTGCAGCTGGAATGCGGCCTCCTGGCATCAACCCGGCCGTAGGGTTCCCGTTTTTTTTCGTGACACGGCGGCCGCCGAAAGAACCAAGATTCCTCGCTTCGCTCGGAATGACAATCTCTAAGCTGGAACGCTCAATCGCAAGGCTGGATACGCTCAATTTCTAAACTGGACACGCTCGTAGCATCTTCACCTCTGTTGTAATCTTTCATCATGGATCTTAAGCATCGCAGCCGCGGAATTACCGACGGACGCGACCGGGCTCCGGCGCGCTCCATGTTTAAGGCGATTGGTTTCACCGACGCAGACCTGCGCAAACCTCTGATCGGCGTGGCCAATACCTGGATCGAAACCATGCCCTGCAACTTTCACCTGCGGCGGCTCTCTGCGAAAGTGAAAGAAGGAATTCGCGCGGCTGGCGGCACTCCCATGGAGTTCAACACCATCGCTATTTCCGATGGCGAAACCATGGGAACCGAAGGCATGCGGGCTTCTCTTGTCAGCCGTGAGCTGATCGCCGATTCGATTGAACTGGTGTGCCGCGGGCAATTGTTCGACGCCGTTGTATGTGTCGTGGGCTGCGATAAGACGATTCCCGCCGCCGCGATGGCTCTGGCGCGCATGGACCTGCCGGGCATGGTGTTATACGGCGGCACGATCGCGCCGGGCAGCTTTCACGGCAAAGACGTCACCATTCAAGATGTTTTCGAGGCGGTGGGCGCAAATGCCGCGGGAAAAATTACCGATCAGGAATTGCATGAACTGGAAAATGTGGCGTGTCCCGGCGCGGGCGCGTGCGGCGGCCAGTACACCGCGAACACCATGTCCACCGTGATGGAGATGATTGGACTTTCCCCTATGGGTTTCAACAGCGTACCCGCCATGGATGCGAAAAAAGATCAAGTATGTTTCGATTGCGGCAAAGTTGTAATGAACCTGTTGCACCAGGACATCCGTCCACGCGGTATTTTGACCCGGGATGCGTTTGAAAATGCGATTGCATCTGTGGCCGCGAGCGGAGGATCGACCAACGCCGTTCTGCATCTGCTGGCAATCGCGCGCGAAGCGGAAGTCGATTTGCAGATTGACGATTTTCAGAAGGTAAGTGAGCGCACGCCGTTGCTGGCTGATCTCAAACCCTCGGGCCGATTTGTTGCGGCCGATATGCACCGCGCTGGCGGAATCCGCCTACTGGCCCGGCGATTGCTGCGGGGGAACCATCTCCATCCAGCCGCAAAAACGGTAACGGGACTCTCCATCGAGGCCGAGAGCGAAGGCGCGATAGAAACTCCGGGGCAAGAGGTGATCGCGCCGCTCGAAAAGCCGCTAAAGAAAACTGGAGGCCTGGTCATTTTGAAGGGAAATCTTGCGCCAGAGGGATGCGTGGCCAAGATCAGCGGACACGAACGACTGGAGCAGCGCGGGCCGGCGCGCGTCTTTGAATCAGAAGAGGACGCGATGGCGGCCGTTACCGGCAAGAAAATTCGCGCGGGCGATGTCGTCGTGATCCGCAATGAAGGTCCCAAGGGCGGCCCGGGGATGCGGGAGATGCTGAGCGTCACGGGCGCAATCGTTGGTGAGGGATTGGGTGCATCGGTCGCGCTCTTAACCGACGGGCGCTTCAGCGGCGCGACGCACGGACTGATGGCTGGCCATGTTTCGCCCGAAGCCGCGCTGGGCGGACCGATTGCGGCGGTGCGCGATGGTGACATGATCCGCTTCGACGTCAACCAGCGCATTTTGGAAGTCGAGATCAGCGATGCAGTTGTGAGCCAGCGCATGGCCGGATGGAAGCCTCCTCAACCACGCTATCCTACGGGCGTGTTTGCCAAATATGCGGCCCTTGTCTCATCCGCTTCACAGGGCGCAATCACGCGACCACCGAGTTAAGCATCCACAAAATGCCGCAGCGGTCGCGTCGAAACCCTATCTAGCTAGCACTCTATCTGAATTTACTGCAAGCACCCGGAACTGAAAGCGGTAAGCACATTGGCGACCGCCAACAATTGACAGTTGTAGGAGGCGCCAGTCTGGTCAGAGTAACGATACTGCTGCGCGGCCGATTGTCCTGTATTCCCCAGCAAGTTGAAGGACGAATCGAGCTCCAGCGTGTCGGTATGCTGGGCTGTGTTCAGCAGCGAGCTGACGAATCCTTTGGGGCCCAGGAGGTTCGTGCTGACATTGAGTTGGTAGGTTTGTTTGGCGTTGGTCGTCTGGTTGATATCGCCGTTTGACAACACGACTTCGTTGATGTCGACGACCAACGGGAAATTAAAGTTCTGGTAAGTGATGAGGCTGGGCGCGTCAGGATGAGTCACGGTGGTGCTGGCGTTGATTACGTTGCTTTGCGAAATATCCTGCACGTATTGAGTTCCCGTGATGTTGAAGGACTCGTCGCTCGAGAAGTCAACGGTCTGGGCAACCTTGGTGGTCACTTTGCCATGCGAAGTGTTGGCGTAACCTGAAATCACAAAGCTGCGGTTTGAGGTGACGTCAACCGTACCTTTAATGAAGGTTTGTTGCGCGTTGAGATTTTCTTTGGTCACCGGAGACGGCATTGCGAGCGTGTTCTGCGTGACCGCGCCGGTAATCTGCGAAGTGCTCGCATCGAGATAGAGAAGCAGCGACGCGGTCACAGAAAAATAACTATCGGCATTGAACACGCTGAGCGAGACTGTGTGTGGTTGTCCATTGCTGAGCAATCCGGCGAACGGAGTAAGGTTGACGCGATAAGGAGTGAAGTTCAGCGTCTGCACGCCGGGGATCGGGAACCATAAGAAGGGATCGATACCGCCCGTAAAAATCCAAGGAAACACAGGGGCGACGCCGGCAGGTTGGCCATCGATAGTGATCTCGGTTTCGCGGAAGCCGGTGTTGCCGCAACTCTCGAGTTCCGATGCGACATCGTTGGGCACGCAGGTGTACCAGAACTCGTCGTTTGATTGACCCTGCGCATAAACGTCGAGGTAAGCGGTCTCGACGTTGGTGGGCAGAGTGAAGGTGCCGGAGAGCGTGTCGGTAGACGTGTTCAGCGCGACCGTGCCGCCCGACGGGCCCGCGGAAAGCGCCAGCACCTGGTTGGCCGCGACTGGGGCCGTCTGGCCATCAGCCAAAGGATAAAATTCCAAGGTGGCGGATGCGTAGATTGTGGAGGTGAGGCCGCAGCACAGCGTATTGCCGATGTCGGCCTGGCCGGCTTGCGCAGTGTAGAAGATTGAACTGTAATCGGTGAGATCGTTCTCGATATGCCACGATGGCCCAAGATTCGGCGAAGGCTCGGCCGTGGTGCCGAAATAAATGTTTACCGGACCCAGCCAGAAATTCGCCGTGCGGTCAAACTGAATTCCGGGATTGAGGCTGATATCCGATTCGAGAACCACTTTGGCCCAGGGGCCGGGGCACTCCGAGGGCGGAGCGTAATCAAAATTCTCCACATTGAAATCGAAAAACTGAGCGCCAGTGAAAAGTTGAACTACGCACGGCGTAGTGGCAGGGCGCGTTACGTTGGGGTCGGCGGTCACGGTGTTCGCGGAGCCGAGTTGGTAAGGCCCGGAAGCGGACGCGAGGCCAACGAAGACAGCGGCAAAAAGTAGAAGGCAAAGAATGTTCCGCGAAGTGGGGGGCATGCGAATCCTCCTGGGAGATAGGGCAAAAGCCGCGTCCGTCATGGCTTTGGGAGCAAACAGACGATTCGACGGCAGTGCCGAAGTATGCCGCGTTCCTCTTGAATCTGTCAAGGCAAGATGACGAATCGAATAACCTGGTTTCGAACAATCTAGGAGATGCAATGTCAGGAATTCGTGCGGTTGGAATCGTGAATCAAGCGCTGGGTAGATCGACAGACTCTTGCTTTCCGTGGACGGGCACCGTCTCGGTGACGCTGGCAGTTTTCTTTACTCTCGCTGCTCCGACGGTCGTTTGCGCCGCTTCTCCGCAGTCGGACCAAGAAATCGGCACTGTCCGCCAAATCTACGACGGAACGTTGTATCCCGATATCCAAGTCAACACATTCCGCAACATCGATCGGTTGTTTCCTACGCGTACAGTCGAGCACGGCGAGCACATTTATCCGCTTGAGAAAAGCGACACTCCTTTAGAGGGGGTTGAATTTATTTCCGCAGGCAAGAAATATGACCTCTACGATTACCTGTCGCTAAATCGCGTGAGCGGTTTGCTGGTGCTTAAGAATGGAAAAATCGCTTGCGAACGATACGAACTCGGTAACAACGAGAGCACACGATGGATGTCCATGTCGATAGTGAAGTCAATTAGTTCGACTCTGGTTGGAGTCGCGATTCACGATGGCTACATCAAAAGCATCGACGACCCGGTAACAAAGTACCTGCCAACTCTCGCTGGCAGTGCCTATGACGGAGTCAGCGTAAGAAATCTTCTGCAGATGGCCTCGGGAGTGAAGTGGGATGAAACTTATACGAATCCCGCGTCGGATCGCCGCCGCATGCTCGAAGCTCAACTGGCTGGCAAACCAGGATCGATCTTGGAACTGATGCGCACGCTTCCACGCGTCGGCAAGCCGGGCACAGTTTGGAATTACAACACTGGGGAAACTTTTGTTGTCGGAGAATTGATCCATGCGGCAGTGAAACGGCCGGTCGCGCAGTACTTGTCTGAACGCATCTGGTCGAAGTTTGGCATGGAGTCTGACGCGACGTGGTGGCTTGAGTCGCCGGACGGCCAGGAGATCGGAGGCAGTGGTCTGAGCGCTACTCTGCGCGACTATGGCCGCTTCGGGCTTTTTTTCATGAACGGCGGTGTAGTCGGGAAGGAAAAACTTCTTCCGGAGAATTGGACCAGCGAAGCGACAAGCATCAAAATCATTAGCAGCAAGAAGGTCGACTACGGCTATATGTGGTGGGTAGCGGACGCCGCGGCGAATCATATCCACCGAGGTGCCTTTTATGCTAGCGGCATTTTCGGACAATCGATCTACATCAATCCGCGTGAAAACGTTGTCGTGGTGGTTTGGAGTGCGCGCCCGAAACCGACAGGAAGCGACACAATCAACGATGAAGATTTCTTTGCCGCGGTAGTCAAAGCGCTTCACTGATGCCGGGCTTCTCAGATAAATTCATGTTTTTTATCAACCAGCTGCCAGGTTTCCCTTTAACTTCGGCGACGGCACGAACTTCTGGGCGTGCCAAGTTGAGATGGCGCACGGATGTGGAGGAGCACGCTGCCGAGGAATTGGTAGGATGTCAAGCGTCCGAACCCTATATACTTCTCTGCACCGTAGGATTCTAACCAACATGCAGAAGTTGCTGCTGCTTGGGTTGTTCGCTAGCAGCTAGGAGCATCGGGCCCTTTTAAGCCTTGCGGATCATGTACCTGAAGCGATACTCTGCTTTTACTTTTATACTGAGGCAACTGCGCAGGCGAGTTTGCGGCTGTCTTAATTAAGGTGGAATTTGCGTAGTCGAGAACTGACGGATTCTCTTGGTTTCTCTGGAGCTACTGCGGTCGATCGGTCAAGGGCCTTTGCGACGGTGTGTTTGTGCGTCTTCGTGGTCGGCGTTTCCTTCAACGTCTTTGGACAAGATCAGCGGGCCCGGCCTGCGGTTTCCCAGTCTGAGTTGGCTCGCCAGAATCTGGGCCATGTCGCGGCGTCTACAGGCCAGTTGCTCGCGATCCTGCGCCGCGATCCGGGCTTGCTGGTCGAGTTGAAGCAGTGGATCGCTAAAGATGCGACTGATCACGGCCAACTGATCGCGGATACAGACTTGTCGGAAGAAGCCATTTTCGACCGCCTCGAAAATGATACTTACTTTCGCTCCGTAGCTACATCGCTCGTGCAAAAGTACGGTTATCTGCAGCCCCAGGTAAATCCCGAGTCTCCTCTTGCCAAGCAGCAAGAGCTTCTGATCCAAGAGCGGGTGAAGTGGATCGCGCAGGATGAGGAAGCTGAACGTGCCGTATTCCGCCAGCAGCAAAAGCTGGCCATGCAGCAACCCCCAACTTGCGACCCGCGAGTCAATGCGAACTGCGCTGCCCAGACCGGAGTTTATCCTTCGGGTCAGCAGGTGCCCACTCAGCCCGGGAATGATCAAGGTCCCTCACAGATCCCTGGGCTCCAGGTGCCTCAGACCTCCCCATCGGCTCCCAGCCCTTACAATCCGCCGCAGCGGACCGCTCCCACAAACGATGTGACGGAACTCCTTCGGACGAGCGGGCAAGATCCTTTTGCCTTGGAGCAAACTCAGCCGGGCAGCGCCTTCGGACCCTCCTCAAGCTTCATGCAAGGGGGCGACGAGAACGGCGACTCCGGTAACTCCTATCAGCGTAACTCGCAGAACGGGCTGCAAGGCGATCGCTCTGGAATGTCAGGAACAGGGAGCAACGATTTATCGCTCAGTTCCGATTTCATCGGCGACGGTCTCGCCAACGGCTCTTATTCACCCATGTCGCCAAACGGGGGCCCCAACGGCGCTGCATCCGGTTCTGCCAGTTTCTACAATTCCGGCGCTTCCTATGGGCCGGATTCTTATGCTTCTCCGTCCGGAACAGGGGCAGGGAGCTCGCGATACGATGTGTCGGGATCCAATCGCATTGCGCTCGATAACATGGCACGCGCCCGCGATTCAGCCAACTCGAGCCCGCGAATGGTTCGCAGCCCTGACCCCTACAACGATATTCCGTCGCTCTACGACATGTATGTGCAGGCCGCCGCCCGACCACCTGCGGTGCAGCGTTTTGGCATCCAGGTATTTGAAAACGGCACGCGCGATCTGCAGATGCTTCCAACCGACCTCCCCGTGGGGACTGATTATGTGTTGGGGTCGGGCGATGCCCTGACTGTCGATTTGTGGGGCGGAGTGACCCGCCGTTTCTATCGTGTAGTCGATCGCGAAGGCCGGATTAGCCTGCCCGAAGTCGGCCCGGTGCTGGTGGCCGGAAAATCGCTCAGCGAAGTTCAGGAATCGGTCCAGAAATCGTTGCGGACTCAGTTCCACGATATCTCTGCTGATGTTTCGCTCTCGCGGTTGCGGACGATTCGAATTTATGTTGTGGGCGACGTCCTGCGCCCTGGAGCCTACGATGTTGGTTCGCTTTCTACCCCGCTGAATGCTCTATTCGCGGCGGGCGGCCCCACCTCCCGCGGTTCGTTGCGGATTCTGAAGCATTATCGCGGAAACCAACTGGTGCAGGATGTCGACGTCTACGATTTGCTGCTGCACGGCGTAAAAGGGGATATTCAGCGCCTCGAAAATGGCGACACCGTCCAGGTTCCCACACTCGGTCCGGAAATTACCATCGAAGGCATGGTCCGGCGCCCCGCAATTTACGAACGCAAGGATGAGAAGTCGCTAGCGGAAGCGCTAGCCCTTTCCGGCGGCCTTCTGCCAACTGCGACGCTGCGTCACATTGAAGTGCAGCGCTTGGTGGCACATGAAAAGAAGACCATGCTGAGTTTGGATATTCCTCAGGAGGACAGCACGGATGCCGCCACTAAGCAACTGGAAGCTTTTCACATAGAGGATGGCGACAGCATCCACATATTCCCCATTGCGCCCTACAATCAGGATGCGGTGTATCTCGAGGGTCACGTAATCCGCCCCGGAAAATATTCGTTCCACGAAGGCATGCGGGTTACCGACCTGATTAGCTCCTATAGAGATCTGCTCCCCGAACCAGCGCTGCAATATGGCGAAATCATCCGCTTGAGTCTCCCGGATTTCCGTCCTGAAGTTCAAAGCTTCAGCCTGGCAGAAGCATTAGCGGACCCCGCGAAATCTCCTGTGCTGGCGCCTTTGGACACGATCCAAATATTTGGCCGCTACGACTTTGAGAGTCCGCCTGCGGTCTCCGTGCTCGGGGACGTCCGCTCTCCCGGGACTTATCGAACCTCGGGAGATATTCATCTCAGCGACGCCATCCATCTGGCCGGGGGGTTGCTGCCGGATGCGGCCACCATGGACGCGCAGATTTTCCGCTACACGCCTGACAGCACTCTAAAGATTCTCAACGTGAGGTTGAGTAGCGCGCTCGACGGCAACCCTGGCGACAACATCATGTTGACTTCTCGGGACCGCGTGCTCATTCACCGCAATGCCGCGGCTGCGGATCCAGCGACAGTCATGATCAAAGGGGAGGTAGCTCGACCCGGACGGTACCCGCTTACCGCGGACATGAAAATATCAGATCTGATTCGCACCGCCGGCGGTCTTAAGCAAAGTGCCGACATCAAAACGGCCGATCTTACGCATTACGTATGGAATGACGAGAAACAGGTCACCGGCGAGCACGAACAAATTTTACTGGCCAGCGTATTAACGAACGATGCTTCGGTGCACACAACGTTAAACAATGGCGACGTGCTCTCGATCCGGCAAGTATCGGGCTGGGAGGACTTGGGCGCCGCCATTTCAGTTCGTGGCGAAGTGGTCCATCCCGGAAGCTACGGCATTCGCCCCGGTGAAAAACTGAGCTCTGTGCTGACGCGAGCGGGAGGTTTTGGCCCAGGAGCATATCCGTACGGCACCCTGTTGATGCGGACCGAGGTGCAGAAGCTCGAACAGAGGTCCTATGGGGAACTGGTGCAGCGCATCCGCGAACAGCAAACCAGCTTAAAGCTCACAGCGACGAGCACCAGCGATCCTGATCAGAAGCTTTCCGCTGAGTCCGCGTTAGTGCAGTGGCAGACGGCGCTGGACAATCTGATGACGAGTCCGCCCACGGGACGGGTGACCATCCAGATTTCGTCGAACCTCCGAAGCTGGGCGAATACCTCTCGCGACATAACCGTTCGGGCTGGAGATGTGCTCCTTGTGCCCAAGCGGCCCAGCTATGTGTTAGTTCAGGGACAAGTATACGGGCCTACAGCCGTGGCCTACCGTCCCGGCCGAAGCGCACGTTGGTACCTGACCCAGGCCGGCGGCACTACTAATATGGCAAACCGGCGAGCCATCTTTGTCATTCGCGCCGACGGCACAGTCGTTGGCAGTCACGGTTCAGCCTGGCTTACGGGTGATGCGATGAGCGTCGCTTTGCAGCCGGGCGACATGGTGGTTGCTCCCGAGAAAGCTCTCGGTGGTCCGCCCATATGGAAGACTCTGTTTCAGAATGCACAGGTCCTGAGTTCGATCACCACCAGCGCGATTCTGGCGGCGTCGTATTAAGGGCGCGTACGTGATTCCACGATGGGGTTTATGGGCGATGACAACGATGTGTCTTCTGGCGGGTGCTACATTTGCAATCGGACAGACTGTAGAGTCCTCCCCCCCAGCTAATCGAGGTCTCAGTGTCGCACCCAATGAGCCCGCACAGGCTGTCCAACCGGGGGAAGCCGCCCAAGCGGGATTACCGGATAATCCGTCCGCTCCCGATGACGATCCCGCGAACTCAACCAATCAGTTGCTGAACTTGCCTAGGCACTTGCTTCACGACCAGTTTGGCATGTGGACCAGCCTGCGGAAAATCCAACTTTCCGATGCTACATGGCTGGTTCCGCTGGGAGGTTTCACAGCGGCTCTGCTCTCAACCGATAGCGACGTCAGTCGTCATCTTTCAAACGACCCCAACACTCTCCTGCGTTATCGCCACTTTTCGGATTATGGCGCATACTCGATGGTTGGCGGTGCGGGGGCGCTTTACCTGTGGGGACTTACGACAAAGAACGAGCACCAGCGGGAAACGGGTTATTTGAGCGGAGAAGCGGCGATCGACAGTCTGATAGTCGTCGAAGCATTGAAATACGCCACCCGGCGGCAAAGGCCGTATCAGGACGGCGGTAGCGGCCAGTTCTGGCATGGCGGCACTTCTTTTCCTTCAGAACATTCCGCGGTCGCATGGTCCATAGCAGGGACCATCGCTCACGAATATCCCAGCCCGCTCATGAGGTTTCTCGCCTATGGTGCGGCGACGGCGATTAGCGCTTCGCGCATTACCGCCAAGCAGCACTTTCCCTCGGATGTTTTGGTCGGCATGGCTCTGGGTTATTTGACTAGCGAATATGTTTACCGCCAGCATCACAATCCAGATTTAAGCGGCAGTAACTGGGAGATGCCGGCGGTTCGCCAGGATCGCCCGTCCCACTGGCGAGCGAAAAATATGGGTTCACCCTATGTGCCCTTGGATAGCTGGGTCTACCCGGCTATGGATCGCCTGACTGCACTCGGCTATATCCACTCCGGTTTTGCCGATATGCGGCCGTGGACTCGCATGGAATGCGCGCGGCAAGTGGAAGAGGCCTCAGACCGCATCACCGAAAACGATGCTCTCGAAAGCGAAGACGCGCGGCTCTACCAGGCGCTGCAAAAAGAATTTGAAAATGAAGTTGTCTGGCTGGGCGGCGGAAACAATGCCGACTTCCGCGTGGAATCCGTTTATGCCCGAAGCACTGAGATCGCCGGCAAACCGCTTACGGATAGCGATCACTTCGGGCAAACCGTCATCAACGATTTCGGACGGCCTGAGGAACAGGGATTCAACAACGTTTCCGGGTTATCAGGTTGGGCCTCGGATGGTCCATTTGCGGTCTATGCTCGCGGCGAATTTCAGCATTCACCATCGGCGTCGGCGCTGCCACTAACCGCTCGCGATGCAATCTCGCAGGCGGATTTCAGCCACAGTCTAGTCCCCGCACCATTTCCAGTTCCGCCTGATACTCCCACTCAAGGCTTTGATCAGGGCCGATTTCTTGACACATACGTGGCCATGAATCTTTCGGACTGGCAGCTTTCCTATGGGAACCAGAGTTTGTGGTGGGGGCCCGAACAAGGCGGACCGTTGATGTTCAGCGACAATGCCGAACCCGTCCGCATGTTTCGCGTCAACCGGGTTACGCCTTTTACTCTTCCCAGTTTCCTGGGAGTGTTCGGCCCGATTCGTCTGGAAGCTTTTGTGGGACAGTTTTCCGGATATCAATTCGTTTTTGCTCCCTCCGGATTGTTCGGTCAGTACGGCCAGTCGCTCAATCCGCAGCCCATCATCCACGGCGAGAGGATCAGTTTCAAACCCACTTCCAACCTTGAAATCGGTCTCTCCCGGACTACCGATTATGGCGGGCCTGGCTACCCCCTGACCATCCACACTTTTTTGCGCAGCTTATTTTCCACCAGCAATTCGCTGCCGGGCGCTCCCAACAAACCGGGGTCGCGCCGCTCCGGTCTGGACTTCACTTATCGGGTACCCGGAGTGCGCGACGGACTGACATTTTATGCGGATGGCCTCGCCGAGCACGATGAAATTACTCCCCTGCTGGGGCCGGATGTGGCCTCGTGGGTCGCAGGCATTTACCTTCCGAGACTTCCCCGAATTCCAAAAATGGATATCCGCTTCGAAGGAGGGTACACTGATCCTCCGCCAAGTGGCTTCGATGTGGCATTCGGCGCATTCTACTGGGATGCGACCTGGATCACTGGTTTTCAGAATGCCAGTCATTTAATGGGTAGTTGGATAGGCCGCCAGGGGCAGGGTGCCCAAGCATGGACCACCTATTGGTTCACGCCGCGTAACAAACTACAATTTGGGTATAGGCATCAGAAGGTCAGCCACGAGTTCATCCCCGCGGGCGGGACGCTTACAGACGCCAGTGTACGGGGGGAGTTTTGCCTGCGATCGAGTTTCAGCCTGTCGGCTTCCGTGCAGTACGAAGTGTGGAATTTTCCTGTGATCGCAGCGGCGAGTCAATCAAATGTAACCTCGTCGTTGCAGCTGAGCTTCTGGCCAGGATCTTTCAGAAAAAAATCGGCATCGCAGTAAGCCGGTTCGAGATGTTGCGCAAGTATTGAACAGAATGGCGACTAAAGAAATCCCGAAGCCCAGATATGTCGATCCTCACCTCGAGCAGGAGTTGGTGGTGGAGACGGAAGATGCCGCCATTGGTCACCAGCAAACCATCGCCAAGCTTGCTTTGCTCTGGCAGGAAAGGAAATTTCTCTTCCGTTGCGCGGTTATCGGATTGGCATTGTCAACACTCTTTGCTTTCCTGGTTCCTGTTCGCTACACCTCGACCACGCGCCTGATGCCTCCCGACCAGGCCGGTGCGGGTATGGCCTCAATGCTCGCCGCTTTGGGCAAGGCAGGTGGCGAATTGGGTGCCTTGGGCACCGATCTTTTCGGCGTTCGGACGTCGAGCGATTTATTTGTTGGCGTTGTCCACAGTCGGACCGTGCAGGATCGATTGGTCAACAAGTTTGATCTTCGCAAAGTCTACGGCGTCAGCCGCTGGGATAGTGCGCGCAAAATGTTGGAAAGCAGGACAGATGTGACGTCAGACCGCAAAAGCGGCATCATCACCATTGCGGTTAGCGATCACAGCCCGCAGCGAGCTGCCGATATGGCCCGCGAATACGTGGCCAGCCTTGATCGCGTTGTAGTCACTTTGAATATTTCTTCGGCCCACAAGGAACGAACTTTTCTCGAACAAAGGTTGGGGCAAGTTCAACAGGATCTGGAAACAGCGGAAAAAGACTTCGGCGACTTTGCGAGCAAGAATACGGCGATCGATGTCAAGGAACAGGGCAAGGCCATGATCGGCGCAGCCGCCGAGGTCGAAGGTCAACTGATCGCAGCTCAAACCGAATTAGAAGGCTTGCGCCAAATTTATAATCCTAACAATGTGCGCGTGCGAGCCCTGCAGGCGCGGATCGATGAGCTTCGCCGACAGTTTCAGAAACTAGGCGGCAAGGCTGAAACTTACGGCGAAACTGGGCCTCCGACAGATGATCAATATCCCTCGATTCGCCAACTTCCGATCCTCGGCGTCACCTATGCCGACTTGTTCCGGCGTGCCAAAGTGCAAGAAGTGATTTTTGAGACGCTCACTAAGCAATACGAGATGGCGAAAGTAGAGGAAGCCAGGGAAACCCCCAGCGTGAAGGTTTTGGACGAAGGCGAAGTTCCTGAAGGCAAGTCTTACCCGCCTCGTTTGATTTGGATGTTTCTCGGCACCTTCATGTTTCTGATCGCAGGGATAGCCTGGCTGGCGACTTACCAGAGCTGGCAACGGATCGATCCCCAGCATCCCGGCAAGGTGCTAGCACACGAAGTCATAGGCAGCATCGCCAGTAAGTTTCCCTGGAAGGGTCGGCAGCCCGCTGGGCCAGACTCGATGCCTCGAAGCATTTTCCGGCGTTTTCGTGGGAGTGACCATGAAAGTTAAACGGTCAGGAAACTTTGCGTTTACGCGAAGGACAACAATACCTCAGAGTCAGGGTTAGACTAAAATTGCGGCGGAGCACGCCAGAATCGAAGAATGAGACATTTGGTCGAAAGATCCGTTACTTGGGCAAAGTGCTTTTTTGCCGTCCGCAGTTTTCCTCCCCAGTCTTCGCCAACGGAGCTGGTCCAGTTCTGTATGTCCCAGCCACTTGCTCCTCTACAAAAACCATCAGAATTGTCACACCTGGCGACTGAGATTGCTGGTCTGCGGCCCAGAAATGCAATGGAGATAGGCAGTTATCTGGGAGGTACTCTGTTCCTATTGTGTCGCCTGGCGGATCCTGCTGCCCGTATACTTACCCTCGATCTGCATCGGGGTAACGTTTGGGGCGCTCGTAAGTTGCTTTATTATTCTTTCCTGAAGGAGCGCCAACGGCTTCACATTATCACCGCGGATTCCCACAGCAACGTGGCCTATTCCAGGGTGGCTCAAAAATTTGGTCCGGAAAAACTCGATTTTCTGTTTATCGATGGCGATCACAGTTATGAGGGAGTAAAGCGCGATTTTGAAATGTACTCGCCGCTGGTTCGAAAGGGAGGCGTGATTGCCTTTCACGATATCGTGGCTCATCCCCCCGAAGCGCAATGTCACGTTAAGGAGTTCTGGGATGAAGTGAAGCAGCGCTTCTCGCACCGCGAGATTATAGATAGCCCCAGTCAACAATGGGCAGGAATCGGGCTGCTATATGTCTAGAACTTCTGTTAGAGAGGCTGCGGGTCTGAGGCGATTCGGAATTCCTCCGGTTCGGAAGCGCATCTGGCAATTTGTGAGGGGCGAGTAAAGGTAAAATAGGCTCGCGTGCGGGTCAAAGAGGAGGTTCTGATTAACGTCATATGGACGTGATTGTGGATGAAGTCAAATCTGAAGCTGCAGAACAACTGTACCTGGACCTGATGAAACAATGCCTGACCAGGTTTATCTTTCCCGACACATACCGCCAGATCAAGGCCCGCCCCTCGAAACGGGATCACCCCGTTGCATGGGCCATATACCCATTCCTCACACCGGCATTGGAAAAGTTGAAGCTGAAGCTGTATCGCCAGTCGCCGTTCGATCAGGTGGAGCGGACGGAGGGCAGAGACTGGCCAGCACAGGCCGATACGATGATAGGTCTCAAAAGACTGGATAACCTGCAATATTGTGTTACAGAAGTGATTCGTAGGAATGTGCCTGGTGACCTCATTGAAACTGGAGTGTGGCGCGGCGGAGCAAGCATCTTCATGAAAGCAGTTTTGAAGGTGTATGGAGATCAAACCAAGTTAGTTTGGTTAGCAGACTCCTTCCAGGGTTTGCCGAAGCCGGATGAACGGTATCCGCAGGATGCGCGTGACAGGCTCTGGGAATCGAGCCAGGTTCTGGGCATCTCTCAGGACGAAGTGAAGGCGAACTTCGCACGTTACGGCCTCCTTGACGAACAGGTACGCTTCCTTGTTGGCTGGTTTAAAGACACGTTGCCAATGGCCCCTATCAAACAGCTCGCGGTGCTCCGACTCGATGGTGATATGTACTCATCGACGATGGACGCGTTGCAGAGCTTGTACCATAAGCTTTCGCCTGGTGGGTATGCGATTATCGACGACTATGGTTGCATCCCTGCCTGTAAACAGGCCGTGGACGACTTTCGAGCTGAGCGTGGGATCACAGAAGGACTGCGAGAAATTGACTGGAGTGGTGTATTTTGGCAAAAACTCTCTTAGCATTCGGCATGCACAAATCTCACAGCGAAACTCGAATGCAGACCGGTCCTGAGTGCGAAGTTACAGCAGTGCGCTCATATCGCAATCCTATCGAGTCTCAGTTTAGCGAGATGTCTTTCTGGTTGACGGCGATATTTCCCGCATCATCTTTCGGCGACTATTGGTTTGCGATATGTTCCACCATTTTCAGCTGGTCGATTGTTCTTGACGTAGACGATCAAGTCCGTTGCCCCGAAGGTTTGGCTTTCTCCAGGCATATATGACTTCTTTGTCGGTTGAAACCGAAGTTTTGAACGCCCCGGGTTTATCGGCCCGAGTGAAGCAGGCCGTTGGAGGACTATTTGTTGGGGAGAGCCTCAAGGCAAAAGCGTTCCGCGGAGGGGCTTGGTTGGGGTCAGGCAGCATTGCAGAGCAGGCTGCTCGCTTTGTGCGCAACTTAATTCTGGTCCGGCTGTTAGCTCCAGATGCGTTTGGAACCATGGCTATTGTGATGTCCACTAGTCTAGTGCTCCAGGCGTTCACCGAGGTCGGGGTTCGCGAAGCATTGGTGCAAAATCCTCAAGGGGCGGAATCCAAATTTATCAATGCCACATGGTGGATGGCCTTTGTACGATCTCTTTTGGTTTGCGTTTCACTATTTTTCTTGGCTCCCTCGGTTGCTGGATTCTATCGTAACCCTGAACTTACACCGCTTTTGAGAGTTGCATTGTCGGGGCTGCTCCTTGAGGGAGCGATGAGCGCCAGAGCGTACGTAGCAATAAAAGACATGAGGTTTTCGCGTTGGGCGGTCTTGTATCACGGCGGTGGCATTTTGGGAGTTGTGATCACCGTTGTCTTGAGTTTTTTCATTCGAGACGTTTGGGCACTTGTTATCGGAACTACTTGCGAGAGCGCAGCCCGTTGCGTCTTGTCTTACATTATCTGCCCGTGGTCTCCTTCGCTACGCGTGGACAGAAAATCTCTGAGAGAGCTTTTCAAATATACCAGGGGTGTAATTGGGCTACCCCTCTTGACTCTAATCTTTATGCGTTCGGATGTTTTTGTGCTCGGCAAGTTACTCCATCCCGCCCAGCTCGGCCTATACACGATGGGCATAGCCATCGCGCAGGTCCCGGTTATCTTTGTCTCGAACCTGCTCTATCAGGTATCTCTCGCCACGCTATCGCAGATTCAGGAGGACAAGGCTCGGACCAACCGTGTCATTATCAGGGTCACCTCTCTGGTCGCTGCGACGGGTGCTCCGGTACTGGCCTTTACATATTTTTGTGGGGGATCCGTGCTCACGCTGATGTATGGGCGCGCTTACGCGATATCTGCCGGCCCGCTGTTTCTGGCGTCGTGTGCCGCATTCCTCAGCCTTGCTAATTCCCAAATCACTGGTGTCTTCTACGCTGCTGGAGCGCCTAGCTTACACCGGCGTTGTATGGCCGCAACGGCCGTTCTCATGATTCTTCTTATCTATCCTTTTTCGAAGTGGTTGGGGCCGGTGGGAGCCCAACTCGCGTGTTTGATCTCGGTAATAGCCGGCTTCGGGCTCCAGTTGGAGCGTATGCAGCACTTTACCGGCCTGAAACTATCCGAATACGCAACAGTCATTGCCCGAAGTGCGGCCCCTTCAGTCAGTGTCATTATTGTTTGCCTCGGAAGCCGCCTATTCCCATTCCCAACTGGCCCGCTGCCGAGCATTGGGGTTGGTGGGGTTGGTTGTCTGTTGGCCTACGCTCTTGGATGCGTCATGTTATTGCGGCAACAGGGACTTGTGCAGAGGGCCTCTCATGGGTGAATTTTCCAGCATCAGCGTCTCGCATAATACGTTTTCAGCGTTGGACGGTTTCAGCGAAATGGACAAATCCATGCCAAAAGAGCTTCGGCCAAGAGTTTCGGTAATTATCGTCACCTATGGTTCGAGCAAGGACGTGCCGGACTGTGTAGACAGCTTGCTCAGGCAATCAGTTCCGATCGAGATTTTTCTCGTCGACAACGCATCTCTCGATAATACGGCGGAGGTCGTGTCCGACTATGCGGAGCGTTACGAGAATGTCCATGCGATTTTGAATGAGGATAACGTCGGATTGGCGGCTGGGAATAATGTCCCGATGGGACTGTGTCAGGGTGAGTATTTGCTCATGCTGAATCCCGACACTCTGTTTCGGGACGATAGCTTGCAACGTATGATCGAATTCCTCGACAAAAACCCGGATGTCGGCGTCGCGGGGCCGAGGAACGTCTACCCCGACGGTGAACCCCACGTGAGCTTTCGAAGCAGTTGGGATATCGGGGACATACTCATGTGGCGCGTTCTTCCCTATCGTTTCCCCCGATTTCTGCATGATCGGCTCTCTTCTTACAAGACGCAAGATGTCTTGTTTATATCGGGATCTTGTCTGTTGATTCGCCGGAATATTTTTCAGCGGATTGGGGGTTATGACCCGGAATATTTCCTCAGCATTGAAGACGTTTGCGATCTGTGCATTCGGGTTAAGCAAACCGGAAGCCGGGTGGTCTTTTTGGGCGATCAGGAAGTCGTCCACCTAACCGGGCGAAGTGGAGTGCAAGCGCCTTACATCGTAGTTTGGCACGGATTGCAGGGTTCGGTGTACCACTTCCTCAAGCATCGGGGAATCTTTCAGGCTCTGATTGTATCTTTTCTATTGCTCAGTGCCTGTGCCGCTCGAATCGCAATCGCGGCAATGCTGGGCATCGTCAGTGAACGGTACCGGAATGTTGCCCGAATCTATGCTCGGGTCTTCTGGTGTCTTCTAGTCAAGAATCCGATACTGACGTGGAGATCGAGATTGTCGGCATCCCCTGGAAACGCTGTGTAGTGCATTGGGGTACGCAGCCAATCCGAGATTCGGTCGTGAGATGAATGGTTTCCAGCTGACCTTGGTGGTGCATCGGAGTGTGCTCGGCGGGAGGAAGAGAATCAAAACCCTGTCTAAAATGGAAATTCGAATAAGCGCCGCGCATGATTTGGGACCCTCGTAATGGCAGATTTGTGTCCCCTGTGTTGTTCCCCGAATGCGTGTGTACTGGAGCGTCTCCCTTTTTCGCTGCTTCGTCGGCTTTACAAAAAGCAGATGAATATCGATCTAGGAGAGCCTAATCTTGATGCTATCGAACTCAAAAGATGCGAGAGTTGCGATCTGCGATTCTATGTTCCACCTTTCAGCGGGGACGAAGGGTTCTACGAATCGCTCCAGAAATTCGATTGGTATTACGTGTCGGAAAAACAGGAATATGAGTTTGCGGCCCGGTATATTTCGTCCGGAGATCGCGTGCTTGAACTGGGCGTTGGTCGCGGCGCGTTTGCGGCAAAGATCAGACCGAAGTCTTATGCGGGGTTGGAGTTAAGCGAAGTGGCAGCAAGCCGGGCGCGTCAAATGGGTTTCGAAGTGCACAAGTGCAGCATCGAAGAGCACTCCAGAGAGTTCACCGATACCTATGACGTCGTTTGTTCCTTTCAGGTGCTTGAACACATATCCGCCACGAGGAGCTTCATTGAGGCCTCTTTGAGATGCCTCAAGAGCGGGGGCAAAATGATTCACTCGGTTCCCTGGGAGGATGGATTTATCGGAAAGCAGAGCAATAATTTGCTGAATATGCCGCCTCATCATGCAACTCGCTGGACCGACAAAGCCCTGCGAAAGGTGGCCGAACTGTTTGACTTGCGGATCGTAGCCATGGACTATGAAGTACTTGAAGATGTTCACATCCGGGCGTACTCGGTGGCGCTTATCGAAAACTCCCTCAAGGTTGCCTTGAACCGGGAACACCGTTCGTTGGACCCAGCCTTTGCTTCGGTGCTGGTCAAGGCTCCCGTTCGCTTGTTGTCGCTTTTTTTAGAGAGAGGCCTGCAAGAGAAGAAGCTGCGGCCGGCGGGCCATTCGGTGACCGTGGTCTATCAAAAGTTGTGAAAGTTTTGGGACGGATCAGGCGGTGACGCAGGATGAAGTCAGTTTTTTTTTATAGCGATGCCCCCGATTATGGTGGGCACGAGGTGATGACGGTTAAGGCTGTCGCGCACTTGTGCCTGCAGGCTAATCTCAGGGTTACTTTTGCTTTCTACCGAGGAAACCGTCTGCTCACCGAAAAACTGGAGCTCATCAAAGCGTCGTCCCAAAACCTCGATCTATTGCCATTGAATGATAAAGGAAGAACTCTGCAGGCGGTGCGGTCTCTCATTAGCTGGAGGAAGGTACGGCGTCTCACGTCTCTGATACGACATGTAAATCCGGATGTCGTGGTCGTCTCGCAAGGACGAATCGAAGGCGGCACGATGGGCCTTTTGGCCGCTAAGCGAGCGGGATACCGCACCCTCAGCTACCTCCCCGTCGCCCATCCGGTCTCGGTATCGGGTCGACCTTTTGGTATATGGATTCGCGAAAAGATCAACCGATACTTTTATCGCTTGCCGGATAAAATCATTACGATCAGTGAGAGCGCACGGCGTATGCTCCGTGAAAGAGGCGCTACGTCCGATGTCGTCGTGGTTCCAAATGCCGTTGAAACGCCACCTATCGGGATGTTGGACCGGCAAAGAGTACGCCAGGCGCATGGCTTAGCGAATGAGGATTATATCGTGGCTACCATCGGCAGAATTCACTTTCGCGATAAAGGACAAGATTTCGCACTAAGGACAATCGCGCGCTTTCGAGATCAGCTAGACGGCCACAAGTTTATTTTCGTGGGTGAGGGACCTGACCAAGATGCCCTTAAAAGGATGACCGCAAACTTGCACCTCTTGGAGCGAGTAAAAATCATACCGTGGACGCCAAATCCCGGGGAAATCTACGCCGCCATCGACATGCTCATGATCCCTTCGCGACATGAAGGTGTACCTCTGGTCATGCTCGAGGCCATGGCGTATGGATTGCCTATAGTTGCTACCAACGTCGATGGAATGGCCGACCTGCTCCCACCAGACTGGCTCTTTCCGTTTGGCGACTGCGGCGCCCTATTTGATACATTGCTGCGAGTGAGCAAGAGCAAGAACCCAAACCTTTTAGAATCGCACCGCAACAAAATTAAAATGGAATTTACCAATCAGAAGTTTGGCCTGAATCTCAGAGCTGCTGTTCTTGAATGAACGAAGAATAGAATTTGTCTTCGAGGGTTAGAGTCAAGACGGAAATTTGTCAATGGCTGACGGAAAGCTCGACCAAAAGCCGCACCGCAGCATACGGTCTCAGATGCTGAGAGGATAATGATTTCGCCTTTATTTGCCGACGTCGTCCTAGCAGCTTCTTTGCTCCTTTCCCTGTTTGCGTACGCGCTCGTAAGCAAGCGCGACGACAGCTATTTGAACGTTCTGACTCCTACATTTGTCGTCAGCGTCCCTGCCTATTACATCCTTCCGTTGCTTTTCACTCATGCGTTCGGCACCGAAGCTAGCCTTTATGCTTATTCTTATGTTTACGCCACGTTTGCGGTGCAAAACCTGGTTTTTGCTTTTGCATATGTTAGACCAACACGAAAGCTGATCCGCCTACCGTTTCGCTACTCGTACGGCAGCTTTGATCTGTTTTCCTTTTTGTTTCTGGCGATAGGTGGGCTGCTATACGCACCGATTTTGCTGCAGTTCCCGCAGTATTTATTGGACCCAAGGCAGATATACGCGCACACCCGGACTGGTTTCGGCATCAATTTTTATCTGTCGAGCGCACTAGCTTACTTGGCAGTGATTCTCATTCAGTTCAGCCAACGATCTCGTTGGGTTAAGTGGTTCGTCATTCTGATAGCCGGAGCAATCCTCGCTCTCCACGGCAGCAAGGGGCAGTTACTGTCATTGGTACTTCTCCTTATACTTTTCGAAGTTTATGTCAAAAAGAGAAGACTGAAACTCCTCCCTTCTCTAGCGGCTGGTGCCGGTTTAGCTTTGTTCCTCTTGTTGCTTTTTGCTGCAACAATGACATTAGGGGACAGCGTGAGCGATGCGTTAGAAGCTATCAGCGGATACTCCGATTACACTCGCAGCGCCATGTTAGTGATCGATTCGCATTTCCCCATACAATATGGACGTCTCACGGCAGAGGCGCACATTATTGGCCGAATTCCACGGCTCGTGATGCCCAACAAGCCCAAAGATTACGGCGGATTGTATCTCGATGAGCAGTTTTATCCTGAGTCCATGGATCAGGATGCTGGAGTGCCGGACTTCGGTATCGGAGTGCAGTATGCAGATTTCGGAGCACTCGCTATTGTTTATTTGGCAGTGTTTGCCTTCATTCGAGGATGGTTGGCCCAGGTTTTCGTTAGTCGTTTAAGCTTCTCGCGTCACCCGGCAGATTTTGTCCTGGTCGTATTTTTCGCCGAGATTTCTCTGTTTCCGGTCGGTGGAGTCGGCTGGCTATTGCCGGAATCGGTGGCTCTGGCAGCGTTCCTCTGTTACGCTTCACGCATCGGAGTTCGCAGGGTGTATCGGGAACGTTTCGTTTCCAGAAATCATCTGAGCCTTCCTTCTCCAGATCCGCCTGAAAACGCTGGAGTAATCTAATTGGCCGAGATCCTTTACGACGCAAGATGGGTTGGGAACCACGGAATAGGCCGCTTTGCCGGGGAGTTGCTGAAAATAATCCCCGGCTTGCTTCCTTATCACGCCCGGCGCCAACCTTTCCATCCCTTGGATCCAATTCTCTTGGGAGCGGAATTGTGGGCCCTTCGACCGAGTTTCTTTTTCAGTCCGGGCTACAACTCTCCTTTCGGATGGTCTGGCAGGTTTGTTTTTACCCTTCATGACCTCAATCACCTGTGCGTGCCTGACAATTCGAACGCGCTGAAGAGAGCCTATTATAACTATTTCATCCGTCCGGCTTGCCATCGGGCGGAGTGCGTTCTGACAGTTTCCGAATATTCCAAACGCGAGATTGCGGCTTGGGCAGGGCTCAAAGAGGAGCGGATCGTAAACGTGGGAAACGGCGTGGCCGCGCATTTTTCTCCGTCTGGACCAAAATACGAACCGGGGTATCCCTACTTGCTCTACGTCGGCAGCAGAAAGTCGCACAAAAACCTGCGCCGTCTGCTGCAAGCCTACTCCATCTCCGGAGTGTGGAAAGACGTTCGGTTGCTGATTTCAGGACAACCTGACGGCCAACTGCTCTCAGAAACCACTAGTGTGGGATTGCATGGCGCCGTGGTTTTCGCGGACTTGTCGGAGGAGAAACGGCTATCGGAAGCCTATCGCGGCGCGGTTGGTTTCGTTTTTCCGTCCTTGTACGAAGGCTTCGGTCTTCCTCCGTTGGAAGCTATGGCGTGTGGCGTTCCGGTTCTGACTTCGAACGTATGCTCCCTTCCCGAGGTAGTTGGGGATGCGGCGATTCTGGTGAATCCGCTCGATATCCAGGAGATCGCGGATGGCATTTGGCGTCTGGTTAACGATTCCGCTGGTCGCGCGCAACTCCAGGCAAAAGGCCTGCTGCGAGCCAAATTATTTTCGTGGGATGAAACCGCTCGTCGAACCCGGAGGGCGCTCCATTGGGCTTCTCCGTCACGTCAGCCTGTTAGGGAGCAGGCTTGAACGAGTTCTAATAACAAGCCACCGAGTATTCGAGGACTTTATGGCGTTGGTGAAGATATGGCGAACGGTCCGCCAGCACGGTGCGGAGGTCGCTTTACGCAAGTTGCTCGCGGTGATTCCGGCATACATGGGAGGGATCCGTCACTGGCGCTTGTGCCGGTGCCGCTGCTGCGAACGAACCACTATCTTTATCGCACGCAGGAATAACTCCTCGGAGTTCCGCGTTTGCCTGTTCTGTTCGGCCAATGAACGCTACGAGCTGTTAGCCGCGGAAATCAGGCATCGATATGGCGGCCGGCTGCAACAAATGGACGTGTTAGAACTGGATCCCCGATCGCCGCTGAAAACTATTCTGTCTCGGGCTCGCACCTACACCAGAACTTTCTATCAGGCAGAAAAGCCTTCGAAGCCAAAGAATGGTGCCATTTGCGAGGACATTACTGATTTACGGTTCCCCAATGAATCGTTTGATCTGATCGTCTCGTCTGAGGTTCTTGAGCATGTGCCCAAACTGGACAGGGCGTTCAGCGAGACCGCAAGGGTTTTGCGGCCTGGGGGTGTTCATCTATTTACGGTCCCGCCACGAGTAAGAACCAAAAAGCGTGCCGAGATAATAGATGGAAAAATGGTTCATATCGAGCCGCCCGAGTATCATTTGGATCCTTTGTCGCGAGAGGGGATCTTAGCTTTCTGGGATATTGGCCCTGATCTCAGCACGGCGCTTTCGACCCCAGGCTTGGATCTTAAAATTGTACGTGGACCGGTCGGCGAATCAGGTCGAGTGGTATGGCTTGCGGAGCGACTCGCAGATACCGCTTTCGATCAAGTGCCACAATCCGCTGTTATTGCGACTCGACACTCGGCACAGAGTACCGTGCGAGGCTAGTTATTGCTGCATAGAGCACGTTGGCCTAAAATAGCAATACGACCCGTTCGGAGAATCAAGTCACGAATTCGCATTACACCGTCATGTTTAAAGCGCAAGGCAACCGCGCTTGCGAACGAACACGCCAAGGATGACCATTTATTCACGAACCGCGCAGGCGTTTAGGGTTCTCATGTCGCCGAGACAACGCAACCAAGTCAAATTTGCATTTTTCCGAACACACCAAAGCCGAACGGGTTTTCGGTAGGTGCGAATTAGGACCACCCGATGGCGTTCGCACCGCGTTGGCATAGGTTCCAGATGTTGGATCGCGGGAAGGTCATGATTTCGAGGGCATCGAGATCGCCAGAAGATGCCGGCGAGTTCGCCAAAATAGTGTCACTTCGGAAATGCCGGAGGTTTGACCCCAATGATCGAGTGTTCCATCTCCATTCTCACCAAAAATGAGGGCCCTGGCATCGCCTCCTGCCTGGAGGCGGTTTTTTCCCAGAAGGACGTCGAGCATTTCGAAGTTATTCTGATAGATTCAGGGTCCACCGACGCAACTTTAGAGATCGCACGGGGTTACCCTATACGGATTGTACAGATCCCTGCGGCATCGTTTCACCATGCTCGCACGCGAAACCTGGCTGCGAGCTTGGGCAAGGGCGAGATCGTGGTAAATCTTTCCCAAGACGCGATACCTGTTACCGACACTTGGCTGAGTCACATGTTGGCTAACTTCAACGATCCCTCTGTGGGTGCCGCATATGGTCGGCAGATGCCAAAACCGGGATCTACCGGGGAGCGGCAGGATACATTTGACGTGATTTACGGGCCGCACAAGATTGTAAAAGACCCGGCTCATCGCAATGGTGGCGGATACAAGTTCTACCATTTTTCTGACGTCAATTCAGCTATTCGACGAAGCGTGTGGGAGGCAAATCCCTACCCGGAAAATGTCAAAATCTTTGAGGATTTGGCCATCGCCAAGCGAATTCTGGATGCCGGCTGGAAAATCGTATACGAGCCAGAAGCCGCTGTGTTTCATTCTCATGACTACAACACGCTTCAGCTTTTCAAACGCTACTTCGACATCGGCTATACCTTGAAGGAACTGGAGATTTGGAGCACTCCCGGTACGCGTTCCTCCATGTTGCGGGACTGGCGCAAATTGGTGATCAAGCGGTTTACACGGAATAGGGTCAAGCCTCTCGACCGAGCGCATTCGGCAGTGGGACAAAGTATTGCCAAGTCGGCAGGATTGATCTTGGGTATAAACCAGCGCTTTCTGCCCCAAGCTTTGAAGAGGCATCTAAGTGCTTACCGGGCCTATGATTAAAGCTGGACAAAAGGGATCCGGAAGGATTAATAATTGCTGCCTATAGGAGAAGCAGTTTGGTATGATTCGCAGTCGCCTAAGCTATGCACGTTTCTATTTAAGAATTTTGACCCTCTTGCTGCCCGCCTGCGCCTATTTCATCGCCGTGAAGGTGCGATTCGGGGTGAATGTTCTGCTTTCGCGAATCCCTCCCGTGGGCATGCATTCCTACTGGGGAATCGTTTTTCTTACGACCATCGTTTGGGCAATTGCCGCGGAAGAGGCGGGGCTCTGGAACGTCCAGCAACTGTATGCACCCGGTAGGAAAAGCTTAAGGCTGTTGGAAACGCTTGCTTTTACTTACGCGGTCGTGATGGCTGCGGGATTTTTGTATCGTGGGGCCAGTTACTCGCGGCTTGTGATCGGAATTAGCGCGCTTGCTCTCTTCATTCTGGCCACGATGGCCCGGATTGCGTTCCGTGTGTTTCTCGAATATCTGCGGGAGAGCGGCAGAAGCGAAGTCAAAATTCTCGTGGTTGGAACCGATCGCTTCGCTCGCCGCGTGGGCACATCGCTGCAGCACGGCGAGGTCCTACCCTGCAAGGTTGTAGGTTTTGTCAGATTGCCCGGCCAGGAAGTCGCGGTGGATGGGCCGGTGTTTGAGATTGACCAGATCCCCGCCTTTTCCAACGGTGACTCCATCAACGACATCATCATTGCTTTGCCCACCGCCCGTCTGAGTGACGTTCAAACCATCGCGCCCACTCTGGAGAAGCTATGCGTGCCTACCCGAGTTGTAATCGACTTGGGTGAAGGGGTGATCATTCGCGATCGACTGATCGATTTGGGTGGAATTCACATGCTCGATCTGAGGCCCACTCTTTCTGAGACCGGTTCGTATCTGTTCCAGAAGCGTATCTTCGATGTCGCCTTTTCGGTCCTTGTCCTCTTGCTGACGCTGCCGATCACTCTGCTTATTGCTGTGGCCATAAGAGTCGAAAGCCCGGGTCCGATCTTTTTCATACAGGAGCGAGTTGGGCTCAACGGAAGAGTTTTCCGCATGTTCAAATTCCGCACCATGAAGGTAGCGAGCCGTGAAGAGGGGAATACCCGCTGGACCTGTCTTAACGATCCCCGCCGAACTGCGGTAGGGACTTTCTTGCGTAAGACGAACCTCGACGAACTACCTCAGTTCTTCAACGTTTTGAAAGGGAACATGAGCATCGTTGGCCCCCGTCCAGAACGTCCCTACTTTGTGGAGCGATTCCTGGCCGAATTCGATCGCTACAACTCACGTCACCTCTTTAAAGCGGGGATCACGGGATGGGCTCAGGTGAATGGCTGGCGGGGAGATACATCCATCGCCAAACGGGTGGAATATGACCTATACTACCTTCGAAACTGGAGTCTAACCTTTGACCTCCAGATCATCACCATGACGCTGCTGTCTATGTTCAGCAGTAAAAATGCGTATTGACACCCGCGTGGTGCGTATTCGGTGACAGGCCACAAAGATATTGCGGCCAGAGAGCATTTGGGGTATGGTAACGCGATAGTTTAGCTGTCCGTTCGTTTAGCCGTCCATTCGTTTAGCCGTCCATTCTGAACCATTTTCATTGGAACGATGATCTCAAAGTCACGTTGTGGCTGTGCCCTGCTGTTTTTCTCTATTTGGATTCTAGGCGGCTGCGGCGGGTCGTCCTCGCCCACCGTTAGTGCGGCCCCTTTGATTACGCAAGCGCCAAACGCGCAGACCGTAACCATCGGCCAGACCGCCACCTTTGTGGTCGCGGCTACCGGCGTGGCGCCCCTGACGTATCAATGGTCGAAGAATGGAACGGCTATCTCAGGTGCGACGTCGGATTCCTACACGACGCCCGCGGCTACGGTCGCAGACGATTTGGCACAGTTCCAGGTTGTAGCCAAGAATTCCTTCGGCTCAGCGACTAGCGCGACCGCGATTCTAACCGTGCATCCACCGCTCGATGTGACCACCTTTCATAACGACAACCTGCGCACGGGACAAGACCTGAGCGAGACTTATCTCACACCGCAAAACGTCAACGCCACAACCTTCGGCAAGCTTGGATTTCTGGCCCTAGATGGAAAGGTGGATGCGCAGCCTTTATATCTGGGTGGTGTTCAGGTGCCCGGCGAGGGAACCCACAACGTGCTTTACGTGGCTACCGAGCACGACAGCGTCTATGCCTTCGACGCTGACACGGAAGCATTGCTCTGGCAGACGTCTTTAGTGGAAGCCGGTGAAACCAGTAGCGACGACCGTCAGTGTTCAGAGGCCGTCACTCCAGAGATCGGAATTCTCAGCACGCCGGTAATTGATCGTACCCGCGGTTCCGATGGCCTAATCTACTTGGTAGCCGCAACCGAGGACGGTTCCGGCGGCGATCATTTTCGGATACATGCTCTCGACGTTGCAAGCGGGGCGGAGATGCTTGGCGGGCCAACGGAGATTCGGGCGCAATACCCTGCTCCGGGCGGCACGTCGGTGACCTTTGATCCCGCGCAATATTTGCAGCGGGCAGCGCTCTTGATGGTCAACGGTGTCGTATTTACAGCGTGGGCTTCGCACTGCGATGTCGAGCCTTACACGGGATGGGTCCTTGCCTATGACGCCAACACTTTGCAGCAAGTGGGGGCAACAAACCTTACCCCGAACGGCCGCAAAGGGGGGATCTGGATGGCGGGAGACGGTCCAGCGGCGGACGATTCCGGCAACGTATACCTGCTCGATGGAAATGGCGTATTCGATACTGCGCTCGACGCTAATGGCAATCCTAGCTTTGGCGACTTTGGCAACGCCTTCGTGAAGATCTCTTCCACCACATTTTCGGTGACGGATTACTTCGCTCCCTATAATACGGTTGCCCAATCTGACGGTGACTATGACCTGGGATCGGGGGGTGTGCTGCTGTTCCCCGATGTTGTCGATAATGCAGGAAAAACCTGGCATCTTGCCGTGGGCTCGGGCAAGACGGGGTACATTTACCTCGTCGACCGGGACAACATGGGGAAGTTCAATTCCTCTGTTGACAATATCCGTCAGGAGATTCCTGCATGTTGTCCGCCGTACGGAGGTTTGTACGGAGGTGTTTTTTCGACGCCGGCTTATTTCGACTCCACTGTGTATTTCGGACCAATTACCGAGCCCATTCAGGCTTTCGCCATTTCCGACGGAAAGCTTTCCTCCAGTTACACAATGATCACCAGTACTTCGTTTGCCTATCCAGGTACCACGCCCAGCATATCGGCCAACGGCAATAGCAATGCGATTTTGTGGGCGGTCGAAAATGGCTCGACGGCGGTGCTTCACGCCTACGATGCCAATAATTTGTCCACCGAATTCTACAATAGTAATTCGATGCCGCGCGACCAATTCGCGGGAAACAAGTTCATCGTGCCGACTATCGCGAACGGCAAAGTTTACGTAGGCACACCCACGGGTGTCGCTGTGTTCGGCCTGCTACCCTAATAGATCTGAAACAGAAGCTTTTTGTAATCCGGCAGCAAGCGCGTCGGCCGACGTCAAATACTCAAATACTGAAAGCGATTAACGCGCGTGAAGTTCGCCCGAGCGAGTTCTAACTCAAATTCTCCCGCGCGGGAACCTCCTGCCTGACGCGTTTTGATTCCGGTTGTGGAAAATTAAGGTCCAGCGGAACAATGATCCCGCGATGCAGTTCCCTAGTCCACTTTCTAACCTCACCAGCTTAGTCTCTGCCGAGAAGACATCCAGCCTCGACATAGGACAAACGGAAACTAATCTTGTCGATGCCTTTTTCTCGGAGCAGACGCAACGCTGGGACCTTTCCACCCAAGTGGATACAGACGTTGACCGTGTCAGTTTTCGCAGCGATTCTTAACGATTTCAACACCTGTCCATGCTAAGATTTGCAGTTTTACGCCGTCATGCGTTCCGGCACTGTCCTAACCGTCGCCTTTCTCATGTCCGTTGGCGCCTTTGGCCAGTCGTCGCGATTTCGATGTGATCGAACAGACTGTGTTCTTGACTCAACCGACGCTGTGATTCGGGATTGCGTTTCTCGATCCGGCTCGCGTTTCGACACCGCTGCGATTCGATGCCAGGCAAGGCGAGGGTCTTTCTCAACGGAAATCTTCGATCGCAACCCGTCCATCGCCTCTGCAGAGAACATACCAAACTTCCACCCGACAGCATTCCCCGTTGCGCCTGCAGATCTTGACGCCCACCGCACTTTGCCGGCGCGCGAGAAGCAAGGTTTTCATTGGCGTAGGGCTTTAACCGAATCGTTTACCTTTCTTCTCATCGAGCAGGCATACGTTGTGCACACCGACTTCCGGTGGGTTGTGACCGAAAACGGCATACCGTTCAATCATTATTGGCGAGATTACAAGCAGTCCCTCTCCCAGTGGAAATACTCTGGCTGGGATGATGGAGACCCGAACTGGTTCGGCTATGTCGGACATCCGATTCAAGGCGCTCTGACCGGCTTCGTTCAAATTCAAAACGACCCTAAGTCCGAAGGGCTGGTATTTTCAAGAACCAAGGCGTACTGGAAGAGCCGCCTCAAAGCGGCGTTGTGGAACGCGGTTTACAGCACGCAGTGGAATCTCGGCCCTTTGAGCGAGGCCACAGTCGAAAAGTATGGCACCAAGGCAAGACCACCCTGGAATGAGGACGGATCATTTCCCTGCAATACCAGGCATTGCTATACCGGCGTGGGCCAGATTGACATCGTGATGACCCCAATCGGCGGCACCGGTTGGCTGATCGGGGAAGACATTCTGGATCGGAAACTTGTTCGGCGCGTAGAAGCCGCCACACGGAACCGTCTTTTGATTGATACGGCCCGCGTTGCCCTCAATCCTCTTCGCGCCGGCGCGAACATGCTGCATGGCGAGCATCCCTGGTATCGCGCCTCGCGCGATAGTCAGGGCATGAGCTTCTTCGTTAACCAGAGAAATTATTTCTCGACCAGCGAAAGCCCGGCCCCACAAGTTCTGAACCATGGAAACTTGTTTCTTGGTTACTCGCACATCGGCGCAACTCATTGCGAGGTGGTCATCTCAGGAGATGGCACGCGCTGCGACCCACTGTCTGCCCTGGCCTCAAATCTGAGCGGCTGGAACATGTCTTTTGAAAAAAAATATCTGCGCTATTTCGGAGCGATTGCCGATTTCGGTGGCCAATATGGCGGCCTGACTCAGAATGATTTCTTGTTCGGTCTGCGGGGAGGAGCGCCGGCGGGCCGGGTGCATCCTTTTGCTCAAGCTATGATCGGAGCGGTACGCGCAAGGGAAGTCGGCACCGATACTTCATTTGCCGAGGACCTCGGAGTAGGAATCGATTTCGGGCTAACTCGTCGGCTGGGCTGGCGCAATCAGGCGGATGCGATCAAGACGGGATCGACTGATTTTGAGCGGCGCAACCTCCGTATCTCTTCTGGACTTGTTGTTCGCTTTTAGCTGTCGATTTCGCGGTTTCGTTTGAGTCGTAAGCGAGTCCGTTCCCAGCATCCAAAGTCTATCGTCTGCTCGCCAATATATCTATGGAGAACCGGGGAATACGATTGTGGGCCATCCGCGTTTCAATGCTGCTTGTGGTTTCTCTTTTCAGTTCCTGCCGAGTCCTCGCCCAGGACATGCCGCCGTCTGCGGAGAAAAGAAGATGGGACTTCAGCGTTTGGGCCGCCGGGGAAAGCGGAGAAGAAAATACCAACTCGTTTGCGGAGTCACAAATCTGGTCTGCCGGGATCTTCGTCGGCAGGGTTATGACGCGCAAGCTGTCAAGGGGCTGGATGCGAGGCAACATCGAGTATGCAGTCGATTTTGCTCCGGTTTTTGAAACTTATGGAAATCAACGCACGCACGGCATCGGATTTGATCCAGTGATCCTGCGCTGGAACTCTGCTCTTCACACGCCTCGCATTTCGCCTTACATCGAATTGGCTGGTGGCGCGGTAATTACCCCTACGAACCTGCCTCCGGGAAATACTTCCAGTTTCAACTTTACAGCGAAAGGCGGAGGCGGAATTTATCTGTGGACGCGAAAGCAGCAAGCTCTTGATTTAGGCTGTCGATGGTCGCATATATCCAACGCGAACCTCGGCGTACAGAATCCCGAATTCAATGGAGTGCAGTTCACCCTCGCCTATCACTGGTTCAAGTAGGCCGATTCACACATTGAAATCTGTTCCGGCGTCGTTTCTTATCACCATACCCTGCAGGCATTCCCGTGCACCATCGCCTGACCTTTGTGGCAACCGTATGCCTTGGCAAACTCCGGCATGTTTCCCAGCACGTTATTGACGCGGTACTTATCCAGCGGATGCGGGTCTGTGAGGATCAACGTCCGCATCATCTCGGGGCTCACATTACTGCACCACACATTTGCGTACGCTAGGAAGAAGCGTTGCCATCCAGTGAGGCCGTCAGGTCCTTTCACGTCGAGACTTGTGCCTTTATTATTGAGATCGGCCTGTAACGCAGCTAACGCAATGTGAATTCCGCCGTTGTCGGCGGTGTTTTCGCCTTGCGTCAGGCGCCCATCTTGTTTCACACCCGCCTCGGGGATCATTTCCGTGTACTCGTCGGCAATGCAATCGCCTCGCTTCTCGTAGGCCTTCGCGTCCTCTGCGGTCCACCAATCGCGCAGGTTGCCTTCGGCATCGAACTTGCGCCCCTGGTCGTCGTAGCCGTGGATCGTCTCATGGCCGATCACGGCGCCGGCGGCAGCATAGTTGACGGTGTCATCCATCGCGGGATCGAAGAACGGCGGTTGCAGAATTCCCGCGGGAAAGTTGATGGTGTTGGTCTGCGGATCTTCGTACGCGTTTACCGTCGGCGGTGTCATTCCCCACTCCGTCCGGTCCACTGGTTTACCGATTTTTTGCAACTGACGCCGGAACTCGAACTCCGATGCCTGCTGCACGTTCGCCAGGTGATTGTCGCGGCTTATCTGCAAGGCTGAATAATCGCGCCAGTGGTCCGGGTATCCGATCTTGTCCACCTGAGCGGCAAGCTTGACATGGGCCTGCTTCTTGGTCTGCGCGTCCATCCAATCCATGGAATCGATGTCCTGGCCCAACGCCGTTTTAAGGTTATCCACCATCTCCTTCATCCGCGCCTTGCTTTCCGGTGGGAAGGCTCGAGCCGCATACGTTTGTCCTACCGCTTCGCCAATGTCACGATTCTCCGATTCGATACACCGTCGCCAGTGAGGTTCGATTTCTTTCGCGCCGAAGAGAGTCTGCGCATAAAAAGCGAAATCTTGGTTCATAAAGTCGTCGCTCAACGACGACGCTTCGCCTCCGAGAAGGAACCACTTCAGATAGATCTTCCAATGATCCAACGGCTCGTTCTTGATCTGCAATTCGGTTGCGCGAAAGAAATCAGGTGCGGTCACAATGTACTTGCTGGATGCAGGAGCGTGAACCAGTTCGAGATAACGGCTCCAATCGAAGGACGGCACTAGCTTCTTCACCGCATCCAAGTCCATTTCATTGTCGAGATTCTTGGGGTCGCGCCGCTTGACGATTTCCATAGCGGCCTTCGCCCTCGTAGTTTCCATCTGCAGTTCCACGTCCGCATCCGCCTTTGCCTGTACTTCCGGTACGCCGCCCAGTTCCAAAATCTTGGCGATGTGGGCCCTATACTTATTCTGAATCTCCACCGACTTTGCATCGTCGTTCAGATAAAACTCGCGGCCCGGAAGCCCCATTCCTCCCTGATCGAATTCCGCGATGACGTGGGTCGTATCGTGAAAGTCAGGCGCGGAGCCGAAACCGAAAAGCGCCGCGTACGTCCAGGCATTTCCGGCGTTCCATGCTCCTGGAATGATGCGATGAAGTTCGGCCACAATCTCCGCGATCTGCTGTTTGCTGCGCATGGCGTCGATACGCTCCAGCGTCGGACGCAATGTGTCGAGCGCATGAGCATTTCTTTGCTTTTGGTCCATGCAAGCCGTCCAATAGTCGCCGACCTTCTGCTCCACAGGCATGCGTTCGGCCGCCGGCTTGGCTGCGACCTCGAGCACCGTCTGGTGGACGAACGATGTGTTCCATAACTGGAGTTTGCCGAAGGCTCCCCAGAAAACTTCATCGGGTGGAACCGGATTGTTGGCGACCCAGCGCTTACACGAGTATTGATAGAAATCCGTACAAGCATCCACCGAGGGATTGGCATTCTTTGCATCGAAATGGTCGAGCTGCGGCGCCGGCTTTTCGGCGTCATCCGAGCCCGAACTGCCAGAGGCCGATTGCGCCAACATGGATTGCGAGAACCCGGCTGGGACAAAACCGGTTAGCAACAGATTGGAGAACAAGAAGACCGAGAGAAAGAGTGACCGCATCTCCTACCGCCTCCGTAAAACGCTGATTGAGATCGAGAAAAAGATTACCACGCGGGTTTCATTCCGTTGTCAATACAGGCGTGGAGTCGGCAGGCGCTGTACTGAGGATGGAACCCGAGGGCCGAAGGCCAGGACCCGCGCTCTCGTTACTCCGATGTAAACGTCTTCAGAAATCGATAATAGAAATCGACTCCTTTGTAGTAGGACTCGATGCCAAGCCTCTCGTCGCGGCCGTGGGCACGGATGTCATCGCGATCAATGGCAATGCCTGAAATCCCGTAGGTGGGCATGCCGACTCTCATGGTGTAGATGCCGTCGGAGGCCCCGGTGGACATCTCAGGAACTACCGGCGTACCCGGCCACATCTGGGCGGTGATCTTCTCCAGGGGCGCAAACACGTCGCGCCGCAGCGGCGGAGGCGGCAAGCTCTTCCGGTCGGAAGCACTGTCTGAAGCGTTGCCGGAGTTATCGATGAAGCGCACGGTAATCTTCGGGTCGGCAACTACCTTAATCAACTCCTGACGGATCTCTTCCGCGGAATGCCCAGGTTCAATCCGGCAATTCACGTTGGCTTCGGCACGCTGTGGCAAGGCATTATTGGCGTGGCCAGCATTGAGGCGCGTCGCCACGCAGGTCGTGTGCGTGGTGGAATTGTCGATCGGGTCCTGCGAAAGCCGCTGCACCGCATCCGCATCCGGCGGATTTTTCAGCATCGCTTTCATCTCGGCGGCGCGCTCCGGCGTTTCCACTGCAGCCATGCGTTCGTAGTAAGCGCGCGTCACTTCGTTTAATTCGAACGGGAACTGATAATGCTGCAGGCGCATCAGCCCATCAGCGAGAGCATAAATGGCGTTGTCCGGTCTTGGCAGCGAGCTGTGGCCGCCGGGATTGGTCACGGAGAGTTGAAAATCCGCGTACAACTTCTCGGTGGCATCCACCGTCATCATCACGGGCTTACCATGGTCGCTCAGGATGCCTCCGCCATCGTGGTTGAAAACGAGTTCGGCGTCGATGAGGTCCCTGTGGTTCTTGACCAGCCAGTCGACTCCGTTCGACTTGCCGCCCTCCTCATCGGCGGTGAGCGCCAGGATGATGTCGCGGTCGGGAGTGTAACCATCTTTCTTGAAGCGGATCAGCGTCGTAGCCATGATGGCGTCGCCGCTTTTCATATCCTGCGTGCCCCGGCCGTAGTAGAAGCCGTCCTTCTCAACGAAATGGAAGGGATCGGTGGTCCAATCCTCGCGGCGGGCCTCGACAACATCAAGATGACCAATCAGCAGGAGCGGTTTGTGTTTTCCGCTCCCGTGCAACCGCACGACCACATTCTTCTTGCGATCATTGGGGCCGAGGATCTGAATGTCGGCGTCGCTAAAGCCCGCATCGCGAAAGCGTTGCGCCATCGCCTCGGAAGCTGCCGTCACGCTGCCGACGGAGTCCGTGGAATTGATCTCGATCAGTTGCTTGAAGATGTCGTATGAGAGCTTCTTGGTGGCGTCGTCGACTTGCGCCTGCGACGCGGCTGTGAAAAAGAAGAAGCGACACAAGAAAAGAAAAAAGAATGATAAAAACCGTTTGTTGCGGTCCAAGTTGGTCTCCTAGGACGACTGGATCGGAATTCCTGTCTGAAGAACTCAACATCTTACCGCATCAGTGCCCTTATATAATTCGGGCATGCAACGCCTAATGGTAACAATTACGCAATACGCGCCCTATACGATGCGCTTTCAGGACGTAACTCACGATAGCTCGCTTCAAGCTGAAACAAAGCTAGAGCTACGCGAGAAACTTAAAAGGTTGTTGCGATTGTCTGAAGATGAGATTCAACAGATTATCGAAGGTTTGCAGCGGTCGAACCACATCAAACCTTATGACTTTGACGATGATACGTACAGATATTTGTTTGGATAACTACTTCCCAGCCTTTGGTTTACGAAGCAGCGCCTGCTGGCCTTCCGCGCACGTTCCACGTGGCGACGTGTGGCCCCGGTAGAATGTGATACTCGTCCTTCCTACAATGTTTAAAGCTGTAGTCGCCTAAGCTGACGCTGAAAACAAGTGAATCAACGCGGCACTCGACGCCACATTTGCAAACGTACTCTAATCGTGTCGAATGCGACGGGTACTGAACGGCGGGCTCTGTCTGAATCGTGCTTGTATCCATTGGGGGTTCACCCTCAGCCACCAGTATGCGCCAAGGGCATGTGGATAAATGCTACTTCCCAACCTTCCTAGATAGACACAAGCTGGGCCAACCAAGAAATTGCCTGCGCCGAAGCGGGCAAAATCGCGTTGAAATCCAATGTTTATGTTGGTGCCGGGAGGGGGAATCGAACCCCCAAGGGCCGAAGTCCGGCAGATTTTGAGTCCAACCCATTCACTTTACAAACAACCTGTTTTATAGGCTTTGCAAAGACTTACGGAAATACGCGTGCGTCGAGGCAGATGCCCGCGAATTGTCAAACGAAAATAGTAAAACGATTTTCTTCGTAAGATAACCGGTTACTTTAGCCGGATAATCATGATATTCTGCACTTCGGCTGTGCGGTGCTGGACCCTCAAAAGCGTGCTTTGCGCGGCCGGCTTGACCCTGCGAAAGGCTGGAAAATGTCTTCTGTCAATGTGCGGGACCACCTCGTAATTGGAGTGGACATTGGCGGGACAAAGGTCGCCGCAGGCCTAGTAGACCCAAGCGGGGAGATCTTGTACCACACCCGCATGCCCATGGTTTCCACCTGCGGCGCAGCCGGCGCGCTGGCTCCGGTCACCAAGGCGATCGAAATCGTATCTGCGCACGTCGGGAATGCTGCGAGCGTGCATGGCATGATCCGGGGGGTAGGAATCTGCGCACCCGGCCCGCTCGATCCTGGCAATGGAGTGGTCCTGAATCCTCCTAACCTTCCGTGCTGGCGGAACTTTCCTCTGGCGGTCGAAATCGCGCAAATCTATCGGGTACCAGTCAAAGTGGACAATGATGCCAATGCCGCCGGTCTCGCCGAAACGTTATGGGGAGCGGGGCGCGGCTATCGCAACGTGTTTTACGTCACCATCGGCACGGGAATTGGCACGGCAATTCTGTTGGACGGGCGCATTTATCATGGCCGCACCGGTGCCGCCGCTGAGGGTGGGCACATGAGCATTGATTACAATGGACCACGCTGCGCCTGTGGGAAGACGGGCTGCGTCGAAGTTTTCGCCTCAGGTCCTGCCATCGCCCGTCGAGCACGTACCGAACTGGAGAACGGCCGGCAGTCGATGCTGCTTGAGTTTGCTGGAGGAAATCCGGATCGGCTTACCACCGAGATGGTTGGCCGGGCCGCCGCCGCCGGGGATCGGGCTGCAAACCAGGTTCTGCGGGAAACCGTGGAGCTGTTGTCGTTCTGGTTTGGCAACATCGTGGATCTGCTGGAACCGGATGTCATGATTGTGGGGGGTGGCGTTGCGTCTATGCTGCAACCATTCTTTTTCGAAATCCGGGACCGCTTGCCGGGTTGCTGTGTGAACCAGCGCTGCACAGAAATCCCGCTGGTCTCTGCCCGTTACGGGGAAGATGCTGGGGTTGCGGGAGGAGCGGCCTTGTGCTTCGAGGCTCCCAAAGACAACAAGGGTCCAGAACCCATCGTCGCGTCCGCCGTTCCCTTGCCACAATGAGGACGGCCCGTCGCAGATCGCCTAAGGAGCAACCTTCGGTGTCTTCGATGCTGGCCTGATCTGCTCCGGTGGGACAATTCCTTTTCCTTCCAACACAGCGTAAAAATTGTCAGCCGCCAGGATCTTGATTGTCTCGGTTGCACCGGACGGCCAGTGGATCTCGACACTCTCAACCTTCGTGGCGGAACCTAGGCCGAAGTGGGCCCGAAGATCGTTCTGTGACAAATAGCTGCCACCGCTAAAGATTTCGTCCGTCTGGGTTACGCCTCCGGCGAAAATCTTAATTCGCGCTCCGATCGCCAGACGATTACTCTTTACGCCGGCGAGCTCGAGGCCGATCCAGTGGCGACCGGGAACTCCATGGTTCCTGAGGATCATAGGACCCCCGTCCAAGTCGCTGACAACGACATCCATTTTCCCGTCATTGAAAAGATCGCCTACTGCCAAGCCACGTGAGACGCGCCGCTCGAGCAGTGCTGGCCCCGCTAGATCGCTCGCATCGCAGAACGTGCCATCTTGCTGATTGAGGTGAAGTAATTTCGGCTGTCGATATCCACCGCCCGAAGGCAGAGTATCCACTTGGGGATAGACATGGCCACTCACGGCGATCAGGTCGAGCCAGCCGTCGTTGTCCAGATCAACGAAAGCGTCTCCCCACTTGACCCAGGGCAGCGAAGGCAATGCGACCCCGGCTTGGTAGGAAACATCGCGAAAGTCCCAGCCTCCATCATTGCGGTAAAGGGCATCATCTTCGTCGGAAAAATTCGTGACGAATATCGACGGCCGGCCGGTGTGATTATAGTCGCCGATGGCTACTCCCATGG
>JBAPOI010000169.1:0-1511 GCA_049279555.1 Candidatus Sulfotelmatobacter sp. | reverse complement strand
GGCCATGCCCAGACGATCCATTGCCGGAAACAGCCGTTTATCGCTAGAATCGTGAAAGGCCGCGCTGACCGGTCAACGGCGGACAAAGGACAAACGAACTCATCATGGATTCCGCGGCTTCTCCCGAGGACCACTTTCCCGAGCACGACTTCGATCCGAATCACTTAAGCCTGCGCGTGCGCGTCACGCTGGCCGCCGACCGCAAGTCTGTCGATCCGGTAGTGCAGCAGGTCATGGACGCGATCCACGACGTGAAGTGCGTCGACGGCAAAGAAGACGCAATCGAACTGGCGCTGCAGGAAGCTCTGGCCAATGCGATTATTCACGGCGCCAAGGAAGATCCCAGCAAAGTTGTCGAGTGCCTGGTGGCTTGCGACGATCAGCGCGGAGTGCTCATCATTGTGCGCGATCCCGGGGAAGGTTTCGATCCACAGGGAATTCCGGCGTGCACCATGGGCGAGAATCTCTACTCCAACCACGGCCGCGGAATCTTTCTGATCAACCAGCTGATGGACGAAGTGAAGTTCAACAAGAACGGGACCGAGATTCACATGGTGAAGCGGTAGAAACTCCCGCCGGCCGCGTGTCCTACTCCTTAGCAGCAATTCCTAACGCTTTCATCTTCCGGTAGAGATGGCTGCGCTCCAGGCCGAGCACCTCCGCGGTGCGGCTTACGTTGCCGTGGTTGTGGTCGAGAGTTTTGAGAATATAGTCGCGTTCGTAGGCGTCGCGGGCCTGGTGCAGCGTTGAGAATTCCGTTCTGGTGGCGCGGCGTCCGCCGTCGCGGTAAACCAGCGGCGGCAAATGCTTGCTGTCGAAGCGCGTGGTCGTCGGGTTCATAATGACGATGCGCTCGATCAGATTGCGCAATTCGCGCACGTTGCCCGGCCACGAGTAGCGCATGAGCACGTCGATGGCGTCGTCGCCGATTTCGCGCGGACGGCGTCCATACTGCGACGCGAGTTCCTTCAGGAAATGCCGTGCCAGCAGGGGAACGTCTTCCTTGCGCTCGCGCAGCGGCGGCACGAAGAAAGGGATCACGTTGAGCCGGTAGAAAAGATCTTCGCGGAAGTTCCCGCGTGAAATTTCTTCTTCGAGATCCTTGTTGGTCGATGCGATCACACGGACGTCAACCGTGATCGTCTCCGCACTGCCGACTGGTGTAAAGCGCTGCTCTTCCAGAGTGCGCAGAACCTTGGACTGCGTCTTCAGGCTCATGTCGCCGACTTCGTCGAGGAAGAGCGTGCCTCCGTGCGCCTTCTGAAACTTGCCTTCCTTATCGGCGGCCGCGCCCGGAAACGAACCTTTGTAAGGTCCGAAAAGTTCGCTCTCGATCAGGTCTTCGGGAATGGCGGCGCAGTTGACTTCGACGAAAGTCTCGTCCTTGCGCAGGCTCTGCGCGTGAATGGCATGAGCGACTAACTCCTTGCCCGATCCCGACTCGCCGTAGATCAACACGCGCCCGTTGGTGGGCGCCATGAGGCCGATCTGTTGCCGCAGCGCCTTCATGG
>JBAPOI010000168.1:0-10712 GCA_049279555.1 Candidatus Sulfotelmatobacter sp. | reverse complement strand
ACGACATCCTGATCGGCGGTGAGGAATCCGGCGGCATCGGCTATTCGCGCTTTCTCCCCGAACGCGATGGGCTGCTGAATTGCCTTCTACTGGCGAATGTCATGGCGGAAGAAGGCAAGCCGCTGGGCCAGTTGGTTGCCGACCTGCAGCGCGAATTCGGACCGCACTATTATGGCCGGCGCGATCTGCACATTCCAGACACAATCAAGCAGAATGCAATTCAGCGTGCATCGTCTGACAGCACAAAGAGCCTTGATCGATATCACGTGCTGAAGAAAGAAAATCTCGACGGCATCAAATTTTTTCTCGATGCACCCACGAATGGCAATGGGGCGGAAGCGTGGATTCTTTTCCGCGCCTCGGGCACGGAACCCCTCTTGCGGCTATATGCCGAGGCCGCATCCCCCGAGTTGGTGCACGAAATCCTGACGGCGGCGGAGGGTTTTGTTAGAAGTAACCGTAAGATACCTGCCGCTTCCAAAACTCCACATTTTCCGTAACGGTAGTGCGATACTTCTAACTAAGCATGCCACTCGCAGGTGCTACATCCTCGACCCCAGATTCGCCGGAGGTGCGTCGCTACAACCGGATCCAGCGCTGGCTGGGGATCGCCGACTTTGCCATCGGCTCCGCATTCCTGATTGTTTTGCTGGTCACCGGATGGACGGGTTGGTTGCGCGATCTGGCCTACCGCCGCGGATTTCAGAATTACACTCTTTCCGTCTTTCTCTATCTACTCTTTCTGCTTCTCATTAGTAAACTGCTCAGCTTAGGCCCGGACTACTATGGCTTCCGGCTGGAGCGAAAATTTCAACTTTCCAACCAAAAGCTTCGCGCCTGGCTATGGGACGAAGCCAAGGGATTTCTCGTCGGCCTCGCGCTCACCGAAATCGTGGTGGAGTTGTTGTATTTCATGATTCGTCAATTTTCCCAGCACTGGTGGCTGATTACCTGGGCGCTGTTTATGGGGTTGTTTGTCTTGTTGGCTCAGCTTGCCCCTGTCGTGCTGCTCCCAATCTTCTACAAGTTCGAGCCATTGGACGATGAAGACCTTCGCCGACGGCTGGTTCAACTGAGCGAGCGAACGGGCACCCGCGTGCGCGGCATCTATCGCTGGAAGCTCTCCGAGAAAAGCAAGAAAGCAAACGCCGCTCTCACTGGATTAGGCAACACCAGGCGAATTATCCTGGCCGATACGCTTCTGGACAATTATGCTCCTGAGGAAATTGAAGCCGTACTCGCGCACGAGCTTGGCCATCACGTTCACCGCCACATTCTGAAAAGCATTGCGGTGCAAGCTGGGACCACCCTGCTTGGTTTTTGGGCGGCGAACTGGGTGCTTCACTATGCCGTCGATCGTCACATGTTCGAGGAGCTTTCGGATTTCGCGAATATGCCGTTGCTCGCCATTACTGCCAGCGTGCTTTCCCTGCTACTGATGCCGGCGCTCAACGCCTATTCGCGCTATAACGAGCGCCAAGCCGATCGCTATGCTTTCGAATCGATCGCCAACGTGCAACCCTTCATTTCGTCGATGAACAAGCTGGCGCAGCAAAATCTAGCGGAGCGCACGCCTTCCAAGTGGGTGGAAGTATTGTTCCACTCACATCCGGCGATCTCGAAGCGTGTGGAAGCAGCGGAAGCGTGGGGCCGCGTCCAAGGTGCAGGGCCGCAGGCGTGAGCGCCATCCGTTTCGAACTACGCTATTTAGCGCCTGAGCAGAAGTTCGGCTACACGCTCTAAATCTTGCTCCGTGTCAACACCGATTGAGTCGTGAGGCGTCTCGCCCACGTGGATCGGGATTCCATTCTGCAGAAAACGAAGTTGTTCCAGCCGTTCACTTTTTTCCAGCATCGATTCTGGCAGGCTGACAAAGAGATCGAGTGCCGGCTTCCTATAGGCATACAGGCCGAGATGCTTAAAATATGCCGGCTGAGTGCTATCTCGATCAAAGGGAATCGTAGCGCGCGAAAAATACAGCGCGCGGCCGCGGGAGTCATCCACAACTTTCACGGCATTAGGATTATGAATCTCTTCTGCTAAGCACGGCGTCTTCAGCGTTCCCACGCTGACAGCCGGATCCTTCATCACATCAATGAGCGTAGTAATTTGTTCCGGACGCACCATCGGTTCGTCGCCTTGCACGTTGACGTAAACATCCGCTCCGATAGAGTTGGACACTTCGTGCACACGCTCGGTTCCACTGCGGTGATTCGGCGAAGTCATTCGGGCGTTCCAACCGTATCTGTCGCACGCGCCCATAATCTCCTCGGAATCGGTAGCGACAATCACTGCGGAGAGAAGCGCCGACGACCGCACCGCCTCATACACCCAACCCACGAGCGGTTTACCCGCGATCTCGCGCAACATCTTACTCGGCAATCGAGTGGAGGCCAGCCGGGCGGGAATTATGGCGATCGTTTTCATGAGAGCACCAGTTCTATAGACTGTCGTTCCCTGAAGTTGCGCCGCTGTCATTTGTCTGGGTACGGTCCATTGCTGTCCGAGTTGCTGCGAGATGCGGCTGGAGTTACTCCAAAGTTGAAAACTGCTCCTCCGGTAGCCGTATTGTCGTTGACTTTATTCCCCGTAGATGCTGCCGACCACACAATCGCCGCTCCAGAGATAGCAGAACTCACGATCCGATTGTGTTCAATTACGTTATTCTTGCTGGGCTGGCCCGGCCCGATCAACATTTGGTGAGAGTATCGCTCGTGCAAGGTGTTGTTGTTCTTCAGAATGTTCCCAGAGATGATGCTGTCGGAGACGTCAAGCGACATCCCGCTGAGGCCGTTTCCTTCGAAAGTATTGTTCGTCAGCGTCCATCCCATGCCGTCCCCGTAGGTCCCAGTTCGGTTGTTAAAGTTGCTGGTATTGCCGGAAACAGTAGACGAGGCTCTTTGCTGATTGGTGTGGGGATAAGTCTCGGACAAATCAAGTCCGTCGTAATGGTTGTGCTCGGTGTAATTTCCAATCAGTTCCACGTTCGCATTGTAGGTTGCGTCGCCCTGACTGGAGTAATTCTTAAGACCGCTTTCGCCGTTATCCTCTGTTCGGTTGTGTATCACGGAAACCCCTTCCGACGCGGCCCAGGCGATTCCGCTGTGGCTTGCGTACCGCACGCGGTTGTCATGAATTGCATCTTTCCTGTTCATTAGGCCATTATGCGGGGTGTGCCATAGCGCGATGCCGGCTACGAAGTTCTTGCCGGCACGAAAATCGCAAAGCGCAACTTCAGAAAATTGCACGTCAAATAGCAGGATGGAAACCAGATCCCCTGTAATCCGGTAAACGTGGGTTCCGTCGGATGCCAACAGTATTCTCGGTCCTATGGTTTGAGACTTTTGTTGCCTCGATACTTTCGCCCAAACATCCGAATCCTCCTCTTCAGGCTGATAGCCTATGCCAGTTCCTAGGCGGTCCAGTGCGACCGGAGTACCTGCATAAGGGGTTGGGAAAGCGGCGGGACGGATCGGTGTGAGTCTGGTAGCTGCCTGCAAACGAAAATTATTCAGGAGATTCCCTGCACCGCCATGGATCTCAAAAGGGGCGGTGTCGTCGATGAGGACAGACTGGGCTCCTGAGCCGGTGATAACCAGGGAAGTGGATCCCTTCACCGTGCCGGTCATCAGGAATTTTCCCGAAGGCAAAAATAAAGGTTTCCTCGATTTATACGCGGCTTGAATGGCTGGAGTGTTTTCCGTTCCGTACCAGTACGTCAGACCGGTTCCAGTAAAACCTGCAACCGCCGCCAGCGTCACACTATTGGAGCTGTTCACGACCTTGATGGTTGAGGTGAGGGATGAGTTTTCGGGCCCAGCTCCGGTAATGACTATGACTTTCCCTTCATCCCGGCCGGCTACGAACACCCCCGAATCGAATGTGAACAGGTCGGAACCATTTTCGCTCACCCCGTCGGTTCCCATTGCCGCATCGCCTTTCGCTCCGAACTCAGTGACCGGGGTGAAACCATCCGGCAGCTCTGAGTGGCGAAAATCCCACACAGTAATGCCACTGCGATTCTTTAAAGAATCGGTTCCAGAATATGTGGGAGGGATCACGACTACTCCCGTTTCGCCACATGCGCTTGCCGCTGAATCTATGGTCAAATATTTCAGCCCGTCGACAAAGCACATGCGGCTGAGGTTCGGCGAAGCTGTCAAAGGCTTTCCGGCGGTAACCTGCGCAAAGGAAGCGGCGGACCCGACTAAAACAACAGCAATTGTCCTACGCCACATAGTAGAAGCATAAAACAATCCACGCTGCGTGTGTCGCGTTTTTCTGGCCTGTTTAATCTAAGCACCATGTGCGCACTCTCTTGCTGCCGCGCAGCAAGGTCGCGTAGTATTTAACATGTAATGTCCCGCCGTTTCGTAGCTCGAACAAGGTTGTCACGAGCAAATAGCATTTCTCCGCGGGCAAATTGAAGTATAGCTGCGAATTATAGTTGTGTGAGCAAGATGGCGGCGTAGCTCAGGTGGCTAGAGCGACGGTCTCATAAGTCAATCGAAGAGCCGTACCCTGGCCTAAGTCGCTGAAAACCCTAGTGTCGGTCGCCCCTCGCTTGTGCCCTGTTGTGCCCCTTTTTCCTCAGATCAAGTACCAGATCAAGTACCAAGCTTTCCGGCCTCGTTGCTCGACTTGACACGCTCCCACGCCTTGGGAAACGCGACATCATTTCCTTAGCTCTCGGGAGGGGGCCATCGAATGACGGTCAGCCACAAGAGGCCAGCAAAGGGAAAGGGCAAACAATACCCCGAGGCTCACGGGAAAGTCGTGGATTGGGTGGAACACAGATTCGAGGAAGGCATCCTCTTCATAGACATTCAATTCATCGACAAGACGGCGCTCTGCTGGAGCATCGGCTCGGCGGCCGTGATAAAAGAGGCCCACCTGAGCGATTGGAAAACCGGCGATCAGAAACTACTCAAACGTTTCGTGCAAAAGGACTAGCCCCACTTCTCCGGCCTTCTTTACCCTCCCACTTCCTTCCTTTCCCCTCGGGCGCGTAGCGACGCTGGAAGAGTTCTTCGCCGCGCTGTGACCTATCCAAGCAAAGGGAAGTTCTCCTCGATCATCCTTCTGACAAAAGCGGCGCCGCGATCGAAGCGGCGCCCTATCTGCTCCTCCGTGAGGGATGGGTCCGACCTCCACAGCAGGTAGATCGCCACCCTCACTTTGCTCTCGGTGACCGGGTCAGGTTCCTTCCCCCGCCGCGCCCTCATCGCCGCCTGCTTCGTGGCGAGGTTCATCAGAAGAACTCCGGCCCCTGGACGAGGTCGAACGCGACCTCCTGGTCGTCCACCCCGATCGAGCGCATGAACTCCATATCCTCGCGCATCTTCTGCTCCCCCTTGTCGGTCGCGTCGTGCTGGAGGACCACGGTCTCGTCCGCCAGGTTGAACTCGGAGGGCCTCGCCATCAGCGAGAGGCAGTGCACGAACGCGTCCACCTGGTCCTTGTCCGCGCAGAGCGGGAAGTTGTCCAGCTCGTCGCAGAAGTCCCGGACCCACGACCCGCCCATCGGGAGCCGCACCTGCCCCCGGTTCGGGATGTAGCACACGGACTCCGCCCGCTCCTCCTTGCTGCCCTTCGGGATCAGGGGCTCGATCGGCATCTTGCCCGAGACATGGTCTATGATCCCGTACCCCGCAGCAGCCCGCTCCACGACGACCTTCTGAGGCTGCTTGCCAGTGAGCCTCGCCATCGCGCGGTAGAACTCCCACAGCTCGTCGATCAGGACGTCCTGCCGCCAGCGCCCGCGCTTCGCGCCGAGGACCTTGATGTGATCGCCGCAGAACCCGAGGCACACGAACGCGCTGTACGAGCCTGACTTCGTCTGCGTGTTCCCGGCGTCCACGCCTATGACGCTGAACTCTACGCCCGCCGGGTGCTCGTAGCGCGGGAACTTGCTCGTGTCGAAGAAAGCGAGGTCGCCGAGCGACGGCACCGCCTGGTACTGAGCGTTCCAGAAGTACGGCGTCACCGTCGCCCTGATCTCGTCGAGCTTCTCGCGCGAGTACCTCGTCGGCCACAGCGCCGCGTAGGGCGGGAACTTCGTCTCCTCGCCGGAGTAGCCGTCGCGGAACCAAGCCTCCGTGCCGGAATCGTTGGTGGCCGGCAAATGGAGGTGCAGGAACTTGAGGTGCTCAAGGCCGAGCAGCTTCCCGATCGTGTCCTGCTGGTGCAGCCTCGCCTGCAGCGCGACTATGACGCCGTCGGGCGTGAGCCGGTTGATTGCCGCCGAGACTATGTTTTCCCACGTCCCCTCTCGCACCGCGTCGGACTTCGCCTCTTGGCCGGACTTCAGCAGGTCGTCGAACATCACCGTGTCGAAGCCGTGGCCCGTGATCTGGCCTCGGATGCCCGCCGCTAGGTATGTGAAGTTCAGGCTCTGCAGTCCCTCGACCTTCCACTGCGCGTCGCGGTCCACCGCGAGCGGCAGCTTGCACAGGTTGCGGCACGCCGACGAGAACTTCTTCCCGAGCGAGTCCGAGTTCGTCACCAGCCCGAAGGTCGCGTCGTAGTGCTGGTCGAGGCGCCACGCGGGGCCGTAGACGTTCGCGATCTCCGACTTAGAGTGGCGCGGCGGGCACTCGATGATCGCGTGCCTGCGCTCCGTGTACGCGCGCTCCAAGACCCGGCAAATCCAGCGGTGGTGCCAGCTCGTCTCGTACTCCCTTGGCCTCTTCGCCTCGTAGAACTGAAGCAGATTCATTCCTCCTCCTTGTTGTCCGGCTGCGGGAACCACGCCGCGTCGATCGGCTCAGACATGCGTGGCAGCGACGCGGCGAAGCGGAACACCTCCGCCAGCTGGTCGTCGTCGAGTCCCGCCGCCACCTTCTTGAAGTCCAGATAGTGCGGGTCGGCATTGGCGGAGAACGACGCGCTGATGCTCTTCGTCGGCGAGTCGGTTCCATAGATGGAGCGCAGCTGCTTCACCACGTCCAAGAGAACTTTGGCCTTGTCGATCTTGCCGACCGAGGGGTCGGAGACGAGGGCCTCGATGTCCGCCAGCTTGAGCAGAACCTCGGCTCGGTACTCCTGCACGGTTTCATCTGCTTGGCTTTGAAATCTGCCTATTATCGCCTTGCGGTCATTCACGATGGTGTCCTTGCTCACGCCGAGATTCTTGGCGGACTCGCGCACGGTGAAGCCGTCTTTCAAGTCCTGAGCCACCTCCGTGCGGCGACGGTCGCGCCTTGCGGCCACAGAGCCTTTGTTCTGGTTTTTGTCGGGGATAGTCATAAGGGCATCCCCTTGTCGATCCATTCCTGTACTGTCTCCCTCTTGAGCAGCTTTCCTTTCCAGTTCACCGGGCACACGGCCATGCACTCCTCGATAGTCTTTCCCTCGTCGAGCAGTATCTTGAACGTCGCGCGCACTCCTATCTGAAGCTGGCGATTCCGATAGTCGATTTCCCATTTTGCCGTCATCTTGGCTATGTGGTCCTTCGGGTCTTCGCCGGGAGCCAGTAGCAGTTCGTCGTCTTCGGAGCTGCCGCTGTCGTACTGGACCAGTTTGCCGGCATGCAGGAACACTGCCACAGCCTCCGTGGGTTCTGCCTCGAACGCGCCGCTCTTGTAACTTGTAGGGATCATCCTCGGGGCCTTGCCCTCGGTCGTCTCCATAAGGTCCTGGAGCGCGAAGCCCACTACCGGGCACAGCTTGAACTCCGGCTGCGGGTTTTTATATGACCCGGTCCTCACGAGCACCTGCCAGCCGGGGGGAGCGGGGATCAGCGATGTAAGCCTGTGGTGAATCATCTCTATTCGTCCTCCCTTGCAAGCATGTCCACCCAGCGCTCTATGTCTGAGACCCTAAAACGCAGGTTGCCGTTGATGTTGACGCACGGGATGGCCTTCTCCTCTCCGTGCCGCGCGCGAAACCGGCGCTTGCGCAGCGAGTACACCTGCGAGACCGTCATGGACAGCAGCTCGGCGACTTCTCGAATTGTGAGAAGGGGGTCCATGGCCTACTTGACCTGTTCCAATACCTCGACGTTGGCGATGCAAGCAAGCTCCTCGCCCCAGCTTTTGCCCTCTTCCGTGAGAGCGACGGCGCGGTTGTTGCCCCACCCGGTAGGCTCGATGGCGATGAAGCCCCACGACTCAAGGCGGGCCATCGCTTCTTTCCAAGGCTCGGTGTTCATCTTCACAGAGCACTTGTTGCCGAGCTGCCCCTCCGTCTGTCGGCCCTGCCGGAACAGGACTCGGAGGATGCGCTTGTCCAGCATCGCCTGATCCGTCGTCACTTCGCGCTCTTGTCCTAGGTGCCTCATCTCAATCCTCCTGGCCCATTTGGCCGTCTACGAAGTCTCCTTGCTCTGGTACTTCTTCTTTCTTGTTTGCCATTTCCCATTCCACGCGCCACTTCACCACGGTATTCATCGACGCCTTAAGCTCTTTGCCAATCTCTTTAGAATTCTTCTTCGCGTCGAACATAGCGAAGGCCTTCGCTTGTCTTGGGTCCGCATTGCTAGCAAGGTCCTTCAAGTAGGGCGACGCCCCAGGCGCGACCTTCATCATTAGCGGAACAGGACCTGTGAGCTGGAACGGCTTCAAACCGGGGTTCTTCAGCCCTTGCACGTACACCCAAGCATTCGAGTCGTTCAAATCCTTATTCAGGTTTTGCATGCGCAGGCAGGAGCGCAGGATGCCGCCGTACCCGGCCGAGCCGAGGATGGAGTTCTCAAGCGACCACTCCAGGTTGTCTTGCTTGGCGTACTTTGGAGGATGGAAGAGCCCGACCACCGCGAGCGACCCGTGTTGCAAAAGGTTGAACACTAGATTGGCGAACTTGAGGGACTGCTGGTAGTTCGCAACGTCGTCGGTCGGGTTGAAATAGCCGGCTGTGTCGAGGAACACGCAGCAGCCCTCAGACGAACGAAGCATCCTGGGGTCGTCGAGGGACCAAATGCCCTTTTCCATCGGGCGTACGAGGAAGTACTCGGGGTCTACGTCCTCGAATCCAATTATGGACATGTAGCTCCGCACGAAGGCCTCGTTCATTTCGGGCACGTGGTACCTAACCTTCACGGGCTCGCTCGGCCCCTTGAAGCCGCCCCACAATTCTTGCCCCGTCGCTATGGACCTGCCGACGGCCAGGGCGAACCAAGTCTTGCAGTTGTACGACGGCGCGGGAATCGCGGTAAGGGCCTTCTCGGGTATGAGGCCTCCGGGCAGACCTCTATATCCGCCAATCAAGAACTTCGGTGGCTTTTTTGAAAGTTGCTCAAATGACTGAAAACCATCGCGCCAGCCTGAGCCGTCACAAGCCGCCGCCCCCACTGCGTCCAAGCGCCTCACCAGCTCAGCCTTGTCAAGCTTGCCGCCCTTGACGGCCGCCACGACCGCCGCGTACAGCCGCTCCTCAGCGGGCATAATTCCCCTTCTGCTCCAGCTCCGCCTCGGTGTCTTGATCCATGTCCCGGAGGCGGCGCATCAGGTCGAGGCGGTTTGCCTTGCCCGCTTTTATGGCGGCGAGGACGTAGTTCCACGCCTGCGGACCGCTCGAATTGTTTTTCGGGTCTTGAGCCATAGCTGAACCAGTGGAGTTGCTTTTGGTTCAGCGTCCGCAGAAGAAAAAGCTCCTGCGGCTGTGGCGTCGGTCTCAGTACATCCCTAAGGACTCCGAGACTAAGATAGCTGATGTGAGAACTTGGAGATCTACGCAGTAGCGGGCACCAACTACGCTCTCACTCTTACTACGATACTACAACGTTTCGACTTTGTAAATGCCTTTATGCAATAAATGTGGCCTAAGTGTGGGTGTGCAAAGACTTACGAGGTTGGTCTTAGGCTTTCGGTTATCATCGTTATCCGTCGTTATCCATAAGAGTAATCGCCTGCCTCTTGCCGCTCAGGTGGTGGCGGGAGCGGGCCACCTGGCACGGTTATCCGTTATCTTACTTAGGTGCGAGTAACGGATAACGTACCCCCGTAGCCGGACGTCCGGTGCGCGAATACCCTACGACCTTCGTAGGCTTTAAGGTTCGAATGGTCGAGGCCTAATTCAGCCGCGACGGATTCCATGCCCCACTCCGAGTTCTGCCCATCTCGATCAGCCCCCCCGCCCTCATATCAGGTGGACGATGTAGTTCCCTCAGTTCCCGACAAGCCCGGACGCGAGCATTGGTTCCGCAGACCGCGGCTCGGTGCTGCAAACAAAGGGCCTAGCCTCCATTTGGCACTCATGGAACAAGTACGGGCCGCAAACCGTTGAAAACAAAGGCGCGGTTTCGAGCCTTTAGGCTTGCCCCCCGCGGGCTCCGAAACGCGGCTTGTCAACGTACTCCGGTCCTCATCGGAACTCCTCTGCGGAGACCGTATCGCGAAAGGGAGACTACCGATGAGGCTTGTCGAAAGTCGCGACCCTTAGAGCGCGTGCCTTGCCTTGTCCACCAGTTCGATCACGGCCGGGGTGTACGGCGCTAGCTTTCCTCCGAGGTCGGCGGCTCTGCTGATTAGCTCCAGGACCCGCTGGCCGCAGTCGAGCAGCGACCTCCAATTCCTATTGTGCTCGGGCTTCTCAACCTCAACAGCCAAGGCCTCGATGTCTGTGACGCCCTGCCTCACTTGCCGAGGAGTGAGGTCTTGGCTCTGCTGCAGCAGGTCCGAGATCTCCTTTAAGGCTGTGCCCGTCTTGTCCCCCAGGTGTCCGATCCTCTGCACTGCGCTGTCGGTGGCAATGGCTTGGTTCATCGTTACGGG
>JBAPOI010000167.1:0-2418 GCA_049279555.1 Candidatus Sulfotelmatobacter sp. | reverse complement strand
CATACTGGCGCACGTGGCTCCATACGGCGTCATTCAGGTTAGTGACCGGCTTCTAACCGAGCACGGAACTGCACGGCAGTTTGACGCTCACTCGAATAAAGCCCTCCTGTACTTATGTACCGACGCGATCGTGGCCATTGGATATACCGGAATTGCATACATTGGGGATTCTCCGGCAGACGTTTGGATCGCCAATCAGTTGGTCGGCACACCGCTGCAAGAACACCAAACATTCGGAAAGCCGATGCGTGTTGAGCGTCGAAACATTGTATCGGCTGCCGAAATGCTTCGAACTCAGCTCGAGGCTGAGATACGCCGTGCTCGGATGCAACAGTTCGAGGTCCTTCTTGCCGGCTGGAAGTGGACTCGCAGGAGGAAGCTCAAACGGCCCGAACCATTCGTCGCGTTATTATATTGGGCTGGTGATCGGATGATTACGAAGACACTTCCGCGCTATTGGTGGTACGAGCGCGGTCGCGACGAAGTTCTCATACCGATTCCTGCGTCGAACATGGGCTACGCTCGAGCTGAGCAGGTGATGAAAAGCGTGACACAATGCGCTGACGATGTGAGTATGAGAAACGTCTTAGTCGAAACCGTCAGATCGATGAGCACCGAAAACGCTACCGTGGGTGCCGATTGCATGTCGATCATGTTGCCGCCACCGCAGCTGTGCCGTGCAGAGATAGAGTTCATCGTCGGCAGCTCTGACAGCCCTTATGGTGAAGTGTACTCGCCTTGGGTGATTACGCCAGGCTACGTTCATAAGCCATCAATCTTGTTTGGAGGATGGGAAATACACGATGGTCCTTGGACCATCTATCTCAAGGACGTTGTGCGCGGTTTTGCCGCCTGGGCAAAACAGCCACGACCTAGGCGTCCTCGATGAGCAGACGGGGAAAAGCATTCGAGGCATACCTTGCAGTGGTGGCGAAGCTCGGCTTGCGCTAAATCGCCAATGCACTTACCGACCATTAATAGGTAATGGAAAGTCGGCATCGCGCTAGTTTTTCGAGGCTCCCCTGATGACGCTGAATGAACTGTCCCATCGGCATTTCTCAGGGGCGATCTCTTGAAGTTGGCGGTTTACAACCCTCGCCGTCGCTCGAATGCTCCCGACCAACTCGCTTTCCCCGGGAAAACCTCTGGTGGCGAGATCGGCCCATTGCTGGCTTGCTCAGAGCCAACGAAAAGAGAAGAGAAGAAGCCACACTCTGCTTTCGCACAAGAGCCGTGGATTCTGCCGACATCAAGATCAATATTTTAACGGCTCGATCAGCCATGCTATATCATCGCCGGAGTAATCGTCGAAAGCGAATATGAATGGTAAGTCTCCGAGTGTTGTGGAATCTAACAGATGCACCCAAAACTCCGCGATGGCTTGGCGCTACGCGATCCGCGCTTCAATTGATGAGATGGGGTACGATGGAAAGGAGCATGTGTACCGCGATAACCCACATAACTTCAACTTAGAACAAAGAAGTGGTTATGTTCGGCATCATCCTCGGAATACTCGGCATATTCCTCTCACTCGCGACGGCATGGTTTATTCAAATACCAATACAGCGCGCATCCGGGAGGTTGAGACGCTTTGGCCATGTGATGTGGGCAAAGATAGGGTGCCTTCCTGAGGAACTTGGCTACGCTCAGGCAATGCGCACCGGTTCCCCGGCTGACTCCCCTGGAGACTTCGGCATGATCAGCTGGCGACATGAGATTGCTGTAGCTGAAAACGGGAACGGGCGAGCAAGCGTCGACTGCACCGTTGTCAATACTCAAGCCGATGCGGCAACTGAAATCACATTCCCGCTATGGATTGATTATTGTGCTTTTGGCAACTTGGTTTGGCCCACTTTGGCGGTTTAATCTGGCCCACCCCCTGGGACGTTGAGGTTTAAGAGGACAGTGTTCCATTCTGCTGGAGCGAAGCCCGTAGGGCGAAGCGGAAGCAGAACGGAACGGGGGCGCCTCCATGGATCATTCTTTGCGTTTCTTCCGCAGCGTTCTGCGAAAGCGATACGACTCCGCGCCGGTCTCGATGATGTGAGCCTGATCGGTCAGCCGGTCGAGCACGGCCTTGCAGAGCCGGGCATTGGTGAAGACCTGCGGCCATTCGGAGAACGGTAAGTTGGTCGTCACGATGATGGCCGCTTTCTCCGCCCGCTCGGCGATCACCTGGAAGAGCAGTTCGGCGGCAACCTCGGCCAGCGGAACGTATCCCAGCTCATCGATCACGATCAGTTCAACGCGCGACCAACGTGCCAGCACCCGGCTGAGGCTCTGTTCGCGCTGTGCCTCGACCAGTTGGTTGACCAGCGCGGCAGCGGTGGTGAAACGCACGCGCTTCCGCTGGCGGCAGGCGGCGATGGCCAGACCGGTGGCCAGGTGAGTTTTTCCGGTGCCCGGCTCGCCAACCAG
>JBAPOI010000166.1:0-2598 GCA_049279555.1 Candidatus Sulfotelmatobacter sp. | reverse complement strand
CAAGCGGCAGGTGGTGGCGCGGAAGCGTCTGGCTTGTCGCGACGTGGCGGGGGTGGACGCGTTTTTTGCGGAGTTAGGTCGGTTTCAAGTGGCGGTGGAAGCCACGGCGGCCTATGAGTGGCTGCTTGAGCGCGTGGAACAAACCGCCGACCGCATCGTGCTGGTGCATCCTCGCAAAATGCGCATCATCGCCGAAAGCCGCCGCAAGACCGATAAGCTGGACGCCCAAATTCTGGCGGAATTCCTGGCCGCCGGCGAACTGCCCGAAGCCTGGCGTCCCACGCCCCGGGTGCGCCAGCATCGTAGTCTGGTACGGCAGCGCGACCACTTGCGGCGGCGAATTACGGGCGTGAAGAACCGCTTGCGCAACCTGCTGGCGCATTACAACGCCGATGTGCCGAACCTGTTTACCCAGGCCGGACGAGAACACCTGGCCGCCGTGCCGCTGTCGCCCGCCGATCGGTTTGTGGCCGAACAGCTGCAGGCGGAGTTGGATGATCACTTGCGGCAGCGTGGCGAAGTGGATCGCCAACTGCGGCACTTCGCCCACGAGGCGTCCCTCTTGGAGCAGGAGGTCCGCGGGGTGTTGGACAGTGTGCCGTGCCTCGGACCGGTGACGGCCGAGGTCGTGCTCAGTGAATTGGGAGACGTACGTCGCTTCCGCTCGCAAAGCGACGTCGTGCAGTACGCCGGCTTGGCGCCGGGAGTGCGGGAAAGCGCAGGACGGCGCAAAAACCAGGGGATTACGAAAGAAGGCTCGCGGCTGTTGCGTTGGGCGATGATTGAGCTGGCCTGGCGGTTAGTCATCAAAACCCGTCGCTGGGGGTTGTTGTACGAATCGTTGAAGGCTCGCACCGGCGCGAAGAAGGCCATTGTGGCGGTGGCGCGACGTATCTTGTGCGTCATCACGAGCCTGCTCAAAAGCGGTCAACATTATCGCTGGACCAGCGAACCATCCTGCATCCCAAGGAGGGTCACCACGCGAACCTAAAGCAGTCCAGAGGTTGCGACCACGGACGACCTCGATCTTACCCGCTGAGGGCGGCTCTCGGAGCCGACCCTCGATACAATGAATGAGGCGTCCGTCGTATTCACTTCCTGAGACGCTCCACGATTGGACGATCTCGAACAGATGCTTGAGCGCAACCGCTGCTCGCAGACTTTACCCGTCGCAACTCAATCACCTTACCACGACACTTACAGCCCTTGACAACAACGTATTCATAGATGCGGGGTATGAAACTGCCCTCAGATAAGCGGTCGTTTTTATACTGGGCCACGATGGCGGCAGTCGTGGTGTTCGTGGTATTCGCATATATCATTGCGATCGTGCTATTCCCCCTGGCGACCATAGTTCTGCTGCTGGCTTATTTTGATCGTAAATTACACCCCCGCGGCGAATCTCCGGGCATCTTGGCGTCATTGGTGATGCCCGCAGGCATGGTCCTCAATGTTGTTGTACTGCCGATTGGATTCTGCTGGCTTTGGATGTTTGGAAATACCGCGAGACCATCGCTGCCCGAACGCCAACAATCAGAGTGATTATTCGCGCAGAATCCCGAATTTACGGGCAAAAGTGAATTGTCGGGCAAAGTCATCATTGTCACCTCCGGTGTGTTCGCCGAGCCGTGGGCATGGCATCCGGCTAAGTGGCATGGCAAGTGGATGATCGATTGACGGATTGGTCCCCCGATGGAACCGGGGGCTAAGGTACAGAGTGAGAATGGTTGCGCGATTGGCGATTCGCGCCCCCGGTGTATTCATGGGGGCTAAATAGAATTAGAAGTGATCGGCACCCTCACTCCGGTCCTCTCCCAAAGGGCGAGGGAGAAGTTTATTCTTCGCTGGGTTCGCCGATTTCGCGGAGGTAGTCGGCGAGTTGCGCTTGCAGATCGAGCACGTTTTGCCACTGCTCCATTTCCAGCGTGACGCGTTCGGCGGGGCTTTTGATTTTGACCGATGCCAACAATTCGCGGATGCGGATGTGCAGGTATTCAATCAGTTCGGAAAGCTGCGCCGCCTGGGCCGGGCTTAGACGCTGCGGCAGCTCGGGCGGCTCGATGGCGTAAAGCGTGTTTTGGAGATCGGCGTTTTTGTCGACCTCCAAGTCGAAGTCGCTGCTACTGCCGCCTTTACCTAACAGCAGCGATTCTTCTTTGCCGATGGTGCCGGAGCCGTCGGCTTCGCGCTTTAAATTCGCGAGCCTTTCGGCGATTTGCTCGCGCTTGCCGAATAGCAGGACCGAGCGGCCCAGGGCAATCATGTCGCCGAAGCGGAGGATGCGAAGCTGGATATCTTCGCCGTTGACCTTGGTGCCGTTGGTGCTTTCCAGGTCGGTCAGAACGACTTTGTCGCGGTCTTCCTGAATTTTCAGGTGGAAACGGCTGACCCGCTCGTCGTTGAGCTGGATGGTGTTTCCTTCCTCGCGGCCGATAGTTACGGGCGTGGGGACGTCGTCGAAAACACGACCTCGATCGGCGCCATCCAGTACCCGCAACGTGATCAAGGCCATTTGCAATAACTTGGTAATCGGGAGGAACCGACCGCGGCAGCGATCAAAGGTGGCAAAACGGGTTGCTTTGGCCTACGGTTGGCTTT
>JBAPOI010000165.1:0-1566 GCA_049279555.1 Candidatus Sulfotelmatobacter sp. | reverse complement strand
GATGCGGGCCAAGCGGATTTTGGAATTGCCGTTGGACTACATCTCGAATCCGTATTTCGGCCGCGAAACCGCGGAAAAAGTCATTATTGGGCCGATGCCGCAGTTGGATCAGCCGCAGAAAAAGGTGCGGCTGCCCAGCGGTTTGCCGCCGTATTTGGCCAGTTTGTACGAAGTGCCGCTGCTCACACGCGAGCAGGAAGGGTACTTGTTCCGCAAGTTTAACTATTTGAAATTCAAAGCCACGCGGTTGCGCGAGCAGCTGGATCCCTTGCACGCCCGCAGCACTCAGATGGACGAAATCGAACGGCTGTACGATCAGGCCGTGGTTGTGAAGAACCAAATTGTGCGGGCGAACCTGCGATTGGTGGTTTCGATTGCCAAGCGCCACGTTGGCCCGACCGACAATTTCTTCGAGCTGGTTAGCGACGGAAACATGTCGCTGATTCGTGCGGCGGAGAAGTTCGATTATGCCCGCGGCAACAAGTTCAGCACGTACGCCAGCTGGGCGATCATGAAGAATTTTGCCCGGACTATTCCCGACGAACATCGGAAGCGGGACCGATTTCGCACCAGTCAGGCGGAAATGTTCAGCGCCACGGCGGACGTGCGGACCGATCAGTATGGTCAGGAATCGGCGCAGTCGACGCGGGAACATCAAATCGGGCGGATTTTGGAAAAGCTGGACGATCGCGAGCAGAAGATCATCATCAGCCGTTTCGGCTTAGATCACTCTCTGGAGCCGCTCACATTGAAAGAAGTAGGAGCGGAAATGGGCGTAACCAAGGAACGAGTGCGGCAGATTGAGGCCCGTGCTTTGGCAAAGCTCCGCCAAGCTGCCCACGAGGAAAAGATTGAAGTTCCTGGCGAGTAAGGTGGTTTCCGGAAACGCCTAAACTCCCTAGATTCTGAACCGATTTTAGAAGATCGGCGTAGTTAATTTTTGGTTGGCAGTTTGTGCTTCCCGGCCCGTTTCTAGCAGCCGAAATTGCAGGTTGGCGACAAGTCGGTAAATTGTCGCATTTTGGGTGTGCAAAAATCGCGCCCTAGCCGTATTGCAACCGAGAGCCAGACTGTTATATTTAGTGGTTTTCGTGGCCCTCCTCGCAGGCTAGCGTAGCTCAACCGGCAGAGCAGCGGTTTTGTAAACCGCAGGTTGTGGGTTCGAGTCCCTCCGCTAGCTCGTCGTCAGTTGGCGGCTGCTGGCCAGCGAGACGGAATCGCAGCAAAATCGAGGGGGGTTTCCCGAGCGGTCAAAGGGGCCAGACTGTAAATCTGGTGGCATCGCCTTCAAAGGTTCGAATCCTTTACCCCCCACTGAGTAAAGTTTCAAACTGTGTAAAGTTCGAGATTCGAATGACGAAACAAGTTCGAATTTTGAAAGCCGAATGGTTTGGGTTTTGGTTGTGCGAATTGAGTAGTTGCAGTTGGTTGATCAGCGTCGTTTGAGGCAGTGTTGTTTGAATTGAGTTTGGGTCGTTCGAGTTTGGAACCACGCGGGTGTAGCTTAATGGTAAAGCCCCAGCCTTCCAAGCTGGCCACGTGGGTTCGATTCCCATCACCCGCTTG
>JBAPOI010000164.1:0-2994 GCA_049279555.1 Candidatus Sulfotelmatobacter sp. | reverse complement strand
GATCTGTGTGTTGATTGAATTGGTGAAAGTAAAATACACGGCCAATTGATCGACATAGACCCGCATGAAAAATATAGGATTCTTGGGTGTCGCCGAGGCCACGATGTTGATAGGCGATGTGGCACTCGCTCCCTCGGTGGGATTCGAAACTGTCAAGGGAAAATCGTCGGAACCGGTCGAGAGCGGAGGTTCCTGCTGATTTTGGTCTGGTGGTGCAGGCAGAGGGCTCGTACTGGGTGACCAGGTGATCGGCACCGGGGGCGTGGTGGGATAAGAAGGTTGAGTAGGAGAAGGTGTGGGAGTGGGTGTTGTCGTTGTCGAGGTGCTTGAACTGTTGCCGCACCCTACGAGAATTGTGCAGCTGCCCAATAAATTCGCGAGCAAAATGATGAACTGCAGCCTTGCCGCTACCCGCCGACCGCGGCCGATGCTAAAGAGCAATGCAACCGCCTCACCCATGACTTCCCTCTCATAAACCGTGAATCAGTCGAAAATCCAGCGGGTGAGAGCGGTCACAAAGGCTGGCACAGACTGACTGAGCGTAGAGCGCCGTATCAACTATCAGGGATTCGGCCACCGGCGGGCAATACGGGGACACCAGTAAGTCGACTACGCGACAACCGTAACTGTTTGGATTGAGGCCCTAGGGGAGCGAAGCGAGAAATCCTCAGCGTAATCAACCGGCCACTGGAATCGCACTGTGGGCGTGGTCCAGTGTTGTCCGGACTTTACTTGCGAGTTGAGTCAGAGTAAATGGTTTTTGAAGGAAGTTCGATTCAAGATCGAAGACTTTGTGGTCCAACACCGTTTGGCCGGCGTAGCCTGATACAAACAACACTCTCATCTCCGGACGCAGGGTCTCCAGCTCTTTTGCCAATTGTCCTCCACTCATGTGAGGCATCACCACGTCGGTAATCGCCAGGTGGATCGGTAATTCGTGAGTCTTGGTCACGGATAACGCATCCAAGCCATTTCTAGCCTCCAGAACGTTGTACCCGCGCAGGCTGAGAAATTCGGCGGTGGCTTTGCGCAAGGCATCTTCATCCTCCACCAGTAGGACGGTCTCGGAGCCGCGTGCCGGTGCTACGCTGGTGACTGGCGGCTCAACTACCGCTACGCGCTCCTTCACGCAAGGCAGATAGATTTTGAAGATCGTGCCAATTCCCGGTTCGCTGTAAGCCCAGACAAATCCATGGTTCTGTTTCACTATGCCGTAAACCGTCGCCAGGCCAAGTCCCGTGCCTTTTCCGGATGGCTTGGTTGTATAGAAAGGTTCGAAAATGAGCGACAACTGATCTTCAGGAATGCCGGTGCCCGTATCGGAAACGGTCAACACAACGTAACGGCCGGGCGGAATGACGGCTCGCTTGCGGTCCGCATATTCTTCGTCGAGATAGACATTCAGTGTTGCGATTGTGCATCGGCCTCCTTGGGGCATAGCGTCGCGGGCGTTTGCGGCAAGGTTCATGAGAATCTGTTCAATCTGCACCGGATCTAATCGAACCCGGCCCAGTCCTTCCCCGGGCAAGAACGTCAGTTCGATGTCCTCGCCGATAAGGCGATGAAGAGTTTTGACGATTCCATTCACTACCGGGTTGATTTCGGCCACGCGCAAGGCCTGGGGTTGTTTGCGGCTGAACGCGAGCAACTGCCGGGTCAGATCGGCGGCGCGGCGGGCGGCGCCGAGAATCTCTTGAATCCGCGACTGGGTGCGGCTTCCCGGAGCTACCGAATCGAGCGCCAGTTCTGAGTAGCTGGTAATGATGGTAAGCAGGTTGTTGAAGTCGTGGGCAACGCCTCCGGCAAGGCGCCCGACCGCGTCCATTTTTTGCGCCTGCAACAGCTGTGCTTCGATGCGCAAACGTTCCGTAAGGTCGCGGCCATTGGATACGAAATGCGTGATATTTCCCGCTGCGTCCTTTATGGAGCTGATGCACTCGTCCACGTAATAGAGCTCGCCGTTCTTCTTACGGTTCACCAGAATGCCGCGGTAGACGTCGCCAGAACGAATGGTTTCCCACAATTCGCGGTAGAGTGCGGGCGCCTGCTGGCCGGATTTCAGAATCGCGGGGGTCTGGCCGATTACTTCATTCCGCGAATAGCCGGACAGGGCTTCAAATGCCGGGTTTACATACTCGATGATTCCTTCACGATTGGTGATGAAGATGGTATCGGCGGATTGCTCGACGGCGCAGGAAAGCTTGCGCAGGGATTCCTCCGCCAAGTTCCCCCGCTGCCGCATCGCTTGCAAATTGAGCGAACAGCGGATCGTGCGCACCAGGTTCGCTCCAGTGAGGTGTGCTTTATCGAGGCAATCCCAGGCTCCCGCTTCTATGATTTCAGCCACCGACTTCTCGTCGGCGTGCTCCGTCAGAACGATAAAGGGTACGGTGCGCCCGGTCTGCAAGAACTCCGAGAGAAGTCTGGTAGCGGCAGCGTCCCCTGTCTCATGTGCAAACAAAACCAGTCCGTAGTGCCCCTGCAGCAGCATCGCTTTGGCTTCTTCCAAAGTGCTCGCATGATCCAACTCTGCGTGCAGTTCGCTCCGGTCACCGGTGAGGATGTCGCGAAGTAGAAAGAAATCCTCCTCCTGGTTTCCTACCAGCAGGACGTGCAAAGTGGCTTTGCTGAGGTCAAGTTGAGCCGCGGTGGACATGGGTGGATCAGTCGTCACTGAGCACATCGGAAACTCTCTGTCATAACGCTGCCTTCCACGAAGGAAGAGGCGGATTGAGCTCGAGGAGAAATCTCAGATCGGGAACAGATTCAATTCGGGAGAGTTACGAATCGGCTTTCCAGCCACCCGCTGCTGCCGCCCCGATTGGAAAGACTTCCCTCACCCGTATCCTCAAAACAAGTTTTGAACATTAGTTTTCTGAATACTCTTCACCTGTTAACCAACTCCAACTCTGTCCGTCTAACCCGCAAGTCCCAGTGCTGGCCAATCTTTGCTGGGGCGATAATTCGGGAACCACTGGCCGGTTCCGTGCGTAT
>JBAPOI010000163.1:0-3425 GCA_049279555.1 Candidatus Sulfotelmatobacter sp. | reverse complement strand
TCTGCGAACGATCGCCCCAAACCAGCACGTGGTTAAGAGTAACGCTAGTTTGGCGGAGTCTTCCGCGACGGAGGTTCCTTTCTCAATGTGAACAAGTGAGATTAGGTCGCCCAACTGCCTATCCCAGACGTGTATGCCGTCGGCAATTCTTTGCCCGATGCCGGGCGGGATTGCCGGAGCCTCGGCAGCGAAAATCGCGAGTAATTGGAGTGGGGCTATTTCGATCATCGGCGGTTCCAAGGCTAAGAACTGGAAGTGATGCTTCACCTGATCGTATGCACTCTCTCCCGGCGCTAGAGAAAGGGATTGATAGATAGCGGTAAATTGGCGATCGACGAGTATTGAGGCAAGCTCTTCTTTGCTCCCGAAATAGTTGTAAAAAGTGCCCTTCGGAGCATTCACGGCTGCGGCGATGCGGTGAATGCTCGCTCCCACATAGCCCACCTTCTGAAACAGTTTGCCCGCTGAGAGAAGGAGTATCTCGCGGGTATTCGTTGCTCGATGCGCGACCTGATGCTGAGCACGAGACATTCTGAGATGTGGCGACGAACCATGCGTTCGTGGCTTGTCGAAACTAATCAAATTTGTGATTTCTGATCACAATGATGTTTCTTCTTCAGCTCACCTAGAAAATACACTTGGTAGGTGGTATCCTTCGATCCTCATAAGGTGACCGGTCGTCTTTAGTTGGAGATTGCCGTGACTAACACTCAGGCCCACGAACAGAATCGGAATTCCTCCTCCTCGCCTGAAGCCCAAGCAAGCGCCTATGGCACGCAGATGGCGAAGTATTTCACCATGAACCAACCGCCCCACGTTGCCATCGATTCTGCGGTTTCCGTCGTCCGGCCGCAAATGGCGATTACGCGGCTGATTGCCCGAAGCGGCATCCCGGAGCGAACTGCGTCCATCCCTTCTGAAAAGGCCTACGTTGTTTCGGTTCATCTCAATCATGCCAATTCCGGGGAATGGGAACTGTGGACCGATGGCAAGTACACAAAGACGGGGGCGTGGCCAGTGGGCGGGGTTGCAATGTGCGACCTGGAATCAAATTCGAGCATTCGAAATCCAGGCCCGATCGACTGGATCCACTACCACGTTCCGCGTGCAACCTTGGACGCCCTCACCGACGATGCCAGAATGCCCAGAGTTAAGCGTCTCCACTGCGTTTACGGAACTTCCGATCCCGCTGTCTATCACCTGACGCAACTGATTCTGCCATGCCTGAATAGGCCGGAGATGTTCTCTCAGTTGTTCATGGATTCTCTCACCATGACAATTTGTTCGCACCTTGTCGCGCAGTATGGTCAGACTCCTGAAGCTATTTCGCAGTTCAAAGGCGGTCTGGGACCGTGGCAAAGACGCCGCGTTGTGGAATTGTTCAAAGAGCATTTGGACGGCGAAGTAAAACTGGAAACACTTGCCGAGGAATGTAGGCTTTCAGTCAGCCATTTTGCGCGATCGTTCAGGAGATCGTTTGGGACCTCCGCACATCGTTACCTGATTCTGCAGCGCGTTGAGATCGCGAAGGGCCTTTTATCGGAAACCAATAACTCGTTGGTCGAAATCGCTGCGCAGGCTGGATTTTCTGATCAAGCTGCCCTTACCCGGACGTTTGCAAACCTCGTTGGTGCGACTCCGGCAAAATGGAGGCGCGAACACTCAGGCCGCAGGATTTTTGTCGAAATGCCCAAAGGTAAATCCCTTCAATCACAGGAATAGATCCCACGCTCAAGTCCCACTCCGGGGACGGTATTGAGCCTAGTTTTCCTGTAGATGCTGTATCGTCGCCGATTTCATACTCCACTAAAGTCTTCGCATTGAACTCAGACCGGAAATGGTCTTTTCGCCCGCCTTCGCTCCACATTTAAAGCAGGAATTCACAAAAGTGGTTCATATTTTCAATAGTGTCTTGCTCGTTTCCGGCTATGGTCCATTGCAAGTTTGAGGCTCAACGCACGATTCGCTGAAGCTTAAACCAGAGAGGACAATGATCATGAAGAAGACTTACTGGGTTGCAATCGTTGCTATGCTCGTGAGCGCGGCTCTGATCGCTGCCACTGCAGGTCCCGCGTCGCCGACTGGCATCAAAAACGTGGTTCTGGTGCATGGGGCGTTCGCCGATGGCTCCGGCTGGGACGTCGTCGCAAAGATCCTTGAGAAGGACGGCTACACGGTATCGGTTGCGCAACCCCCAGAGACCTCGTACGCCGACGACGTGAAGTACACGAAAGCCGCAATCGACGCCATGGGCGGGCCGGTGGTGCTGGTCGGCCATAGCTATGGCGGGTCCATCATCAGTGAAGCCGGCAACGATCCAAACGTTGCGGCACTGGTATACATCGCCGCGTTTGCGCTCGATGAAGGTGAGAGCTGTGCGTCAATCGAAACGGCCGTGCCGCAAGCCTCTAAGGCGTTCAAGCCGGATAGCAATGGAAATTGGTGGATCGAACAGGACCATTTCGCAGCCGACTTCGCAGCGGATATTCCCCCGGCCCAGGCTCATTTCATGGCTATATCGCAGGTGCCAATCTCCACCGATTCATTCACCCACAAGGTCACGAATCCCGCTTGGAAGAACAAGCCGACCTTTTACATGGTGGCCAGTTCAGACCGGTCGATCAATCCCCAACAAGAGCGCATGATGGCGAAGCGCGCCAATGCAAAGACGGTCGAAGTGAATGCCAGCCACGTGGCCTACATGTCTCACCCGAAGGAAGCAGCCAAACTCATCGAAGAGGCTGCTTCCTCCGCGCACGCCAACTAGCAGCCGGTAAATGTTTACGTTGCAAGTGAAATGTGCGTCCCGCGCGCGAAGCAAGAGCGATTTGGCGCGAAGGCGTTCGGCATCAACAATCAAATGATCTGTCTGGATCTCTACTGCAAAGGAGAATAATCGTGAGTCAGCATATTAAGAATGTAGTTCTGGTGCATGGAGCTTTCGCCGACGGTTCCGGCTGGAGGAGGGTCGCGGACATCCTCAAGAATGATGGCTACAAAGTGTCGGTGGCACAGCCTCCGGAGACCTCGTACGCCGACGATCAAAAGTACACAAAGGCCGCCATCGACGCCATGGGCGGCCCGGTGGTTCTGGTTGGCCATAGCTACGGCGGGTCCATCATCACCGAGGCAGGCAATCATCCAAATGTTGCGGCGCTTGTCTATATTGCCGCCTTCGCTCTCGATGAAGGGGAGAGCTGTGCGTCGATCGAACAGGGCCTGCCGCAGGCGTCCACGGCGTTCAAACCGGACAGCAACGGGCTTTGGTGGATAGACGAGCCGCATTTCGTGGCCGACTTCGCAGCGGACATCCCACGGGATGAGGCGGAGTTCATGGCAATAGCGCAGGTGCCGATTTCTACTGACTCGTTCACCCATCAGGTTAAGAATCCCGCCTGGAAGCACAAACCCACATGGTACATGGT
>JBAPOI010000162.1:0-2381 GCA_049279555.1 Candidatus Sulfotelmatobacter sp. | reverse complement strand
CGGGGATTCTTGGTTAAGAGGCTAAGCGTTCGGCAGCCGCTTCCGGTGACGCTGACGATAGTGTCGGTTGGAGCTATTTCCAAAGCACGCAACTCTGAAAATGAATCTTCGTCACAAGTACTGTATGCAATCCATTTTTCCGCATCTTTGCCTGACATAATTTGTCTCCTCCGTGGATCAGTGGATAGAAAGCGAGCGTAAACCGATTTCAACGCATGATGCTTCTGCTAAACCACAAAAAGTTCATCGGCCAGAACGCGATGGTGTCGAGCGCTACCGAGTAGATGGTCATCCCAGCGACATTTTCAGCCCGCGCGGCCTCCGCGGTTGAACTAAGCACCTGGGAGAGAAATGCCTCGCGGCGGCGTTGATGCAGCTTCAGTTCTTTGATGCCGTGAATCAGACCCTGGAAATGCCCTTGCAGCTTGTTGTCGTGCTGGCGTGCGCGGGCGAAGTGCTTGATGGCTCTTCCAACGGCGAACTGATAGGCCAAGATTCCGATCACCATGACCACCAGCACTGCCATTAGCAACTTCCACTTCAACCAGCCCATGTAGACGATGCACGTTGCTACTACCCCTGCATTGACGCACAACACCGGAATGAGCACTACTACGTTCGTTATGGTTGGAATGTCCTCGGTCATTGCGGAGAGGATGCGGTGGAGTCCGAACTGCTCCATGGTCCGCAGTGGGACACTCAGCACCTGACGACTCAGTTCAGTGCGGAGCGAAAACACTGCACTCTGGCCGAGCCCGACAACGAGCAACTCAGAGGCCACGCGAATAAACGGTGCGGCTGCACATAAGACGACGAACGCGACAAAAATAGCACCTGTACGATATGCTGGACGCCAGATGGCTACATTCACAAGAGCAAGGAGAAAGGCATTCAGAGCTCCGCTTATGAGGCCAAAGAAGATCGCCATGAAGAGAATCCGGCGAGAGCGAGCGAGGAGAAACCGGATCAATCGCATAAGTTCAGCCCATCCCACGCACTACTGAGAGTTCCCTCTGCCATCTTGTACGAAGCGAAAGAGATCTCATATCGGTCCAAACCTCTCGTATATAGCTCAGGCAGTCCTGCTTCGATCCGACTTTGCCCACGTCCTGCCAGCCAAGCGGCAACTGCTTCTCAGCCTGCAATATCGAGGACTGCTCTTCACCGCGACCTGCACTGCCAGCTCGGTTTAGCTAAGCCACGCAGGATCAACGATCCGAGGAAGTTTAAGTTGCTGAGATTTCTATAGATTCGGATTTGAGACATCTCCCAATACACGCCCGCAGCTGCTCGGCCAGTATTTGGACATTATGCCCACGCATCATGGTGTAGTGGTTTCCGGGTGTCGGATAGATCTCCAATCCATGCTTGACCCATCGGTCCCATCCTAGCGAAGGATCGGAATGCAAATCCCAATATTCCTTTATGTTTATGTTCTGTCGAACCATCTGCACGGAATCCAGGGCAGAAAAGAGCGTCAGAGGTCCATCATAGGGTCCCCCGTGATAGCTCTGTGCCAGATGGAGGCTTGCCTTGAAGGAATCGAACATTTGTCGGAAATCCGTAAGGGTCATGTCCGCAGGGATGGTGTGGGTATCTCGCGCTTCTTCCCGCACCCGATTGAGCTGCGCCATGACCTTGGCTGCCCGGCGTGCGGGAATATAGCTGGCCGCGAAGGAAACCACTAACAAAATGAGTGGAACCGCAAGAAATATGAGCGGGTCGATAGCGCGAATTCCATAGAGCAGGGCCGCGATCATCGGCGCAGCTACTGCCGCCAAAGTCAGTCCTACGCAGACACCGACGCCAGCAAGCAAGACCCCCTGAGTACAGATGGCAACCCGAACTCATTCTCAGAATGAACATCGCACAGTTTTCCGGACTCACAGCCTTTGATTCTTTGCTGCGTTCGCCGATATATGACGCTCCAATGCTTCGGCGATGACGCGCACATGGGGCCGCCGGAGCATTGTGAAGTGGTTCCCAGGGACCGAATGAAACTGAATGCCCCCGCCTGCCCATGTTGTCCATGACTTGGCGAGGCGCTCTGACGTCTCCGACGCACGTAAGTAAACAACCGATTGTTCACAGAGGTGGAGGGAATAGTTACTCATGGCGAGAGAATTCCGGGTAAACACATTCAGTAATGCAGTCATTTCGGCATGGGCTGTCTTCGGTGTCAGCACGCCATAGCTAGTCAGTGTTTCTTGCACCATGTTCCATTGGTCCTGCGGAGTCGCTTGGGAGAATTGTCCCGCTAGAGTACGAGGGTCTCTGCCAACCAACTGGCTCATGTCCGAGGCGAAACGGGCAAGCATGGAGATCTCGTCGGCTCTTTCATCAGCTTCGCGATACTTGGAAGGCAGCTTAGTATCTATGAG
>JBAPOI010000161.1:0-2896 GCA_049279555.1 Candidatus Sulfotelmatobacter sp. | reverse complement strand
GGTCTATGGGGTTTGGATTTGGTTTTGCTGGGTTTGAGGGCGGCGTTGCTGGATCAGGATACGGCCGGGAAAGCCATTGAATGGTTTTCGGCAGTTGAGAGAGGGTCTATCCGGGAGGGCGCGGGAGCGCATTCGAGGGGTGAAGTCGGTGGGTGAGCGCGCGAGATCGCAGCATGTTTGAGCACACCCCAGACAGACGTCGTCGGAAACTCGGTACGGCATCAAGCTCTCAGGAGCTATCAACGATGCACCTCCGTGGAGCGGGCATCACGATTGGACGGAAATAGAGTTGGCCGCTGGTCAGCCGTTCAATGATGAACATGGGGCCGGCGCAGACAGCACAGCGCACCTGAGTAGTGATCTCAGGATCGCTCGCGCAGGGCGCTCCGCCGAGCAGAATACGGCAGCCGAGAGCGCATCTCCGCGCCTTCGGTAGGCCGAACATCATCGCATCAACCCGCGCGTGCCAACATCTGAAGCTGGTCTCGCACCGACATCAGCATCTCCCCAAGGTGGTTACGGCCTGGCACCGAGCACGAGAATCTCCTTCCATATTTACCCGGTTGGGTATTGCAGATGCAACAGCCCCAGACCTGTTCGTGCCAGTTGTTCTCGGCGACAATCTGCTCGTCGCACGTAGCTAGGAGCAGGGAGCGAAGGTTTGGTGAACGGGAAAACTTGTCGAGAGTTATCTGACGCATGAGTCTGAGCGACAGCTCGGGTGTCCAGTCACAGCGCTTCTGGAGCTTTTTGGACAGTTCGCGAGCCCGCCAAATAGGAAGAGCTGGATTGCCGAACATTGATCGGAAATAGGGATCATCGAACTGCGCAGCCAGAAATGCCGCCTCCGCCGAGTTGTAGATTACGCCGTCAAATTCCGCCAGGCAGTAGCACGCCGGATCGAGGAATTCGTACTGCCCTTTGAACTGAGTTATCAATGAAAACCTCCAGAAAGGTTGCGCCGGCGGCCGACCAAGCCATGGCACGGCCGCCGACATGCGCGGGCTAGAATGTTTGTTTTCGTGTGCGAAGCGGGTGGAGTTCAGCAATGAATCCGCGAAGCCGAAATGGCAGTAGCTGGGAATGAGGCTGCGGGGAGCACCATAGGATGTGCGCCCGGATCGGCATTCCCGCTCCCCCTCGGACGCCGACGCTCAATCGCTATCCAGCGCGACCGAGATCGCCAGCGCGGCCAATCCGAGCGTCAGCAACCAACCTCCACGGCGCACTGTAGCCGCCGGCATTGCGCGCACTGTGAAGCGGCGAAGTTCTCCAAGGGACGGAATCTCCGCCTCAACCAGCGACGGGTCGAGCCGCCAGCAACTGCAATAATTGCGCAGCTGCTCCGTTGCCTGCCGGTGCAATAACGAATAAAGCGGCGCTCCCGGGGGCACACCGCGAGACCGTTCGAGACGTGCAGTGTCTAGCAATGTCGTCAGGTGTGCGTAGAGCGTGAGACGGTCAAGATAGTTGCGAACTGAGTCACCCCGGACGAGGGTGTTCTGGGCGGTTAGGTCTTCTGCTGTGGGGTTCGTGGTTCAACTCCTTTCTGATGAGACTGAGAATTGCGGCGCAAGCGTGTCGGCTGATTGGTCGAGAAAGATGGACACGAGGTCGTCGTCCGCCATCCGGCAGCGAGGTGATACCGCATCCGGAGGCGGCCAATCGGATAAATAGAGTGCGCGAAGGCTCCTCGCTTACGCCCGCGGCGGCCTCAGAAACGCCGGGGCTGCCAGACCAATCGACAACAAAACAGCGGCTCCAAAAGCATCGCAGCTGGCACATGAGAGGAACCAAAGCTCGGAGATAGGAAACGACCGGGGCACAGCAAGGACACCGCAGGGCGAACCGATGATGCCAGTAAAACGCACCCACACGTGGCACCAGTCGGCAGAACAACTGCGACACAAAGCGCCGGCCAGAAGCTGCCGACGTCGGCACAACGGAACCGCTACGGACACACGCACCGCGCAAGGCGGCTGCCAAAGCTGCTACACACCGCCCACAAAAGACGGCACCGCGCGACAGGAGAAAGAGGCAAAGGTCGTCGGATGCCGCGCACAAAGATCGGCACAGACAACTCCCCGGAAGAGTAAAAGCTCACCGGCCAGCGCACAGGAGGCACAACAACACAGCCGCTGACGGCGCCTCCAAAGAAGCTGCAAGTACCACGCGACGCCAACCGGCCCGCCGGTTCCGGCAAGACTCGGAGAGCACAAAAAGGCCCTCGAAACAGGCGAAAACAGATGGTAGTCAATGGCAAACGATTGAGCGCGGGGAAGTTGCCGGGGGAGTTGGCAGCGATCAGCAGCGCCGAGAAGTGCTGCGTGGTGCCGGATTCTGCTGAAGCACGTCGATGATGCGCTCATTACAACCGTGGACAGCGACGAGCAGCGAAGGACAGCGATCAAGGCACAGTCAATCCGTTTGAGTGGGGCGAGGAATCGGGTGTGCACTTTCAGCGCGCGATGCGAATACTCGGTGACGTGTTGACCTCCGCGAGCGAGGAAAGCGATGGCCAAAAAGCACATAAGCGAGGCCGGATGAACCTCGCTTATGTCCCAATACCACTCAGTGCCGAAGAGCTAGATGGGGTGCTTCAGCGTGGCAAAATACTGCCGAAGTGTAGAAGTCCGGAGGGTTCTTCCGGCCAGGAAGCCGACGGTTGCATTCAGCGTTTGATGGCAGAGAATGCCGGTTGCGGTCACGCAGATGGGGAATGTTGGGCAGCGAACCGAGTCGACCAAACGCGCAACCATGCTGCTCGAACTGGCAATGTACAGCACGAACGAAAGCTCTTTTTCCGTCTCAATCGTATCCGCAATTTCCTCGTATCGCTGAATAGTTTTGTACGTCCGTTCGTACTCCACGCCAATCTGAAATGCCTGACCGTTGC
>JBAPOI010000160.1:0-2588 GCA_049279555.1 Candidatus Sulfotelmatobacter sp. | reverse complement strand
TGTTTAGGCCGTTGCCAATCGATCATCCGGAGCGCCTTTTCGTGCTTGATAAACAAGTGAGACTCCCCTCAGATGGCCAACTCGTCATCTTCGATCAATGGGATTACCCGCTGTTTCAACAGATGCGGGCGTTGGTCAAGGACGAAGCGGAATTGATCGCTGTGTCCTACACATCCCGTATCGACCTCACCTACACGTCCGGCGATCAAATGGAAAAGGCTAACCAGCAGTATGTTTCCGGCTCGATGTTTTCTGCCCTCGGGCTACGGCCGGCCATAGGGCGCGTCTTTACGGAAGAAGATGACCGAACTCCCGGGGCGCATCCTTACGCGGTCATTTCGTATCCCTATTGGCAGGCCCGCTTTGGCGAAAGCCCGGATGTGATCGGACGAACGTTTCGAACCGGCGGCGAAAGCTACCAGATCATCGGGGTTGTGCAAAAACCATTCACGGGAACGGATACCGGAACAATGACCGACGTCTTCGTTCCCACCATGATGGTGAAGAACAATGGAATCGCGCGATCCGATTACCAGTGGTTTCGAACCTTCGTCATGGTCCATCCGGGCGTTCCTACCGAACCATTGCGGGATCGCCTCGTGGCAGTTTTTCACACCTACGTCCAGGAGAGCGTCAAGACGTTTCCGAGTGCGTATCAGGCGGAGCGCGAGGCATACCTGCAACAGAAATTGCTAATGAATCCGGCAACTGCAGGAGTATCCACCTTGCAAGCCGAGTACGGGCGTGCGCTCGGGGTGCTTGGCATTTTGGTAGGGCTGGTACTGGTGATTGCCTGTACAAACGTAGCCAACTTGATGGCTGTGCGTGCAGTAGCGCGTTCCCAGGAAATGGCTCTGCGTATCTCAATCGGAGCCGGCAAACGGCGCCTCCTTCAGTTAGTACTGGTGGAAAGCGCTCTGCTAGCGTGCGCGGCTGCAAGCGTCGGAGCGCTTTTTGCCTGGTGGTCGGCGCCTTTCGTGCTCCGCATGATCAGTCCACCGGTTGCTCCAACACAACTTGCTCTTCCGATCGACTGGCGGGTATTTGGATTCTCGACAGGAGTCGCATTCGCCGTCACAATCGCGCTGAGCGCACCAGCGGCGTGGCGGGTCTCCGGGATGAGTCCACTGAATGCCCTAAAGGGCGACGGGGCGCGGCGATCCGGGCGGATCGTGTATTTCCTGATCGCCGGACAAACCGGGTTCTGTTTTCTTGTGTTGTTCACTGGTGCGTTGTTGGTCTCCAGCTTCGAACGGTTAACGCACCAGCCAACGGGGTTCTCTTCTGACCGTGTCGTGACACTAGAGACGCTGACAACCACTCCAGTGAAGGCCGTTTTCTGGGAGCAAGTGGCAGAGCGCCTGCGCTCAGTGGCGGGGGTTGAGGCGGTGGCTCTTTCAGAATGGCCTTTGCTGACCGGTGAAAGCTGGAGTAATCGCATATCCGTCAATGGGGCGCCTTCCAGTGGCCTGGATTGTTACCTCCTCAGCACGTCAGCTGACTGGAGGAAAGTGATGCGGATTCCTTTACTCGGCGGGAGGGATTTTCGCTCGGGCGATCAACAACCGGGAGCAGCAATTGTAAACGATGCTTTCGCGAAGGAGTACTTCGGCGGTAACGATCCGATTGGAAAGTCTTTTAGCCTGATCACTTTTGGCGGCAGCCCGACACAGTTTCACGTCATTGGTCGCGTGGCGAATGCACGCTACCGAAATATGCGTGAGCCGATGCGACCTGTTGCCTACCTTCCATTTACCGCCGATTACATGCGAGCCAGTTTCGTGGTGCGAACAAGAGGGGCCAACCCGCTGGCGCTGGCATCGACTTTGCGGCGCGTGATCGGGGCAAACCGGCCCGATTTCAACGTGAGCAACGTTCGTACCCAACAGGAATTAGTGGCTTCGCATACCATCCGTGAAAGGTTAATGGCAATGCTGGCCTTGTTCTTCGGAGCAGTCTCGCTCCTGTTAGCTGGAGTTGGGCTCTACGGTTTGCTCGATCAATCGGTACTTCAGCGCCGGCGAGAGATCGGCATTCGCATGGCGCTCGGCGCTTCAAGCGGCTCCATCGCCGGCCGCATGTGCCTGCAAGCGATCCTACTTTCATTGCTCGGTATCGCGCTGGGTTTTGCATTGGTGTTAGTAACGGTCTCGCATATCCACTCACTGCTTTTTGGAGTGAAACCCACGGACCTTGTGGTATTGGCTGTTCCGGGGGGAACGATATTGTTGGCGGCACTTCTCGCCACGACACCCGCGATGTTCCGGGCGGCACACCTGAATCCGGCGATAGCGCTCCGGTCGGAGTAGCGGGGTTCTCAGCCCCCAATCGTGTGAGCTAATTGGCAGCAAACCTAAGCGGCGCAGGACCTTGCATCGATCAGTCCCGGGAAGTATCGTCTGTTATGCGGTGAATTGCAGCCTCGGACCGGCCAAACATGGGGAAAATCCCTCAACGACCAGGGCGAATTCGTAACTCACAGGGTTTTTTAGGGCGGTTTTCGGAGGGATATATGTGCCATTGGCTGCAGGTAGCACTGCAGACCTTTGGGCGGCCGGTTCAGAATCCAAGGGCAGTCTGAAGTTCCC
>JBAPOI010000159.1:0-14119 GCA_049279555.1 Candidatus Sulfotelmatobacter sp. | reverse complement strand
CATTACGTATTACTCCGCTTTACGTTCCCGGATGGATCGCCGACTTAACAATTCGTATAGGATGGCAACATGCTCTGCGAATGTTCTTGCCATTCCGGCTATGCGAGCTTGAACCGAAAGCGTCTATCGCGTTTGGGCTGTACTCCCGTCCCAAATGCTCGCTGGCACAAGCACATCTCCGCGAAATAGCGCGCGCGCGGTTCGAATGAGGCTTGAGCGAATTACCAGAAGTCGGCTACTCGCTGTGTCTTCCACCTCAATTTCCAACGAGAATTCCCCGCTAGGGTGCTCAACCGAGATTCGCTTCACTGAGCTTTCGGTTGCGGGCACGATACCGGAGGCGATTGAACCGGGGAGCACGCAAGCCGTCCCAACTGTCACCGCTCCTAACACTCCAATGGCTGCGTGGCATTTGTGTGGAATGAAAGTACGAGTGGCCAAATCTCCTCCGTCGCGGGGCGGCGCAATCAACGTCATCTTGGGAACCACCTTCAGGCGCACGTCACCTAATCCCATACGCTCACCTGCGAGAAGGCGAATCTCTTCCAGCCGCGATTTAAATTTCTTATCGCTGTCGAGTTCGGCAGGACTCTCGTACCCGGACTTTCCAAGATCAGCAGCGCGGAGTGCGACGACCGGCATGCCGTTGTCGATTAGCGTTGCCTCGACGCCGCCGATTTCGTCGATCGAGTGTCCAGTCGGCAACAGCGCGCCACAGACCGAGCCAGCTGTGTTCAGAAAGTCGATGCGAATTGCCGCGGATGTGCCCGGTACACCCGCGATGGAAGTCTCGCCTTCGTACGCAACCTCACCGCCGGGTGTCGGCACATGAGCAACGGCAATATTTCCAGTGTTGACCATATAAATCTTGACGGAGGTAACAGGATCACGCAACGTCATCAAACCGCACTCAATCGCAAAAGGGCCAACGCCAGCGAGCATATTGCCGCAGTTCGGCGTCACATCCACGAATGGTCGGTCGATGGAAACCTGCGCGAAGAGATAATCGACATCGATTCCAACGCGCGCCGAGCGGGAGACCATCGCTACTTTGCTAGTCAGAGGATCGGCGCCACCAATACCGTCAATCTGGCGAGCGTCGGGAGATCCCATCAAGGCAAGCAGTACTCGGTCCCTCAGTTGGACATCGCTGGGAAGATCATCTGCGAGGAAAAAAGGTCCCTTCGATGTGCCGCCGCGCATCAGCGTACAGGGAATTGAAGTTTGCAGAAAACTGAGGCATGCGATCTTCTTATCGGCGATTTGCTCTCCGGAAATCTTTCAGCTAGTTTCCCTTCACAAGTACTTGATTCCAAGCTCTGCGATCTTTGTGCGCAAGCCGTAGATATCCAGACCCAGTTCCCCGCGGGCGAGCCGTTCTCGAGTCGCCTCTTCTTTGAGAACCCTTTGCTCGGACGCTGCGACCACTGCGCTCGCAACGTCGCGTTTCACAACTACAACTCCATCATCGTCAGCGACCACCACGTCACCGGCGTCGATGAAGGCTCCGCCGCACACTACTCTCACATTCACCGACCCTAATGACGCCTTGACCGTTCCTTGAGAACTAACAGTACGGCTCCAAACCGGAAACTGCATATCCGTCAGAGATCGTATGTCGCGACATCCTGCATCGATCACCAATCCTTTCACACCGCGCGCGCGAAGAGAAGTCGCCAGGAGTTCGCCAAAATATCCGTCCGTACAGGGAGACGTTGGAGCCACGACGAGGATGCATCCGGGATGGCAAACCTCGACTGCGACGTGAATCATGAGGTTATCCCCCGGAGGGAGCGACACGGTAACTGCCGGCCCGGCGATTGCAGCGCCCGGATAGATTGGGCGCATATAGGTAGCGAGCAACCCGCATCGCCCTTGCGCCTCATGCACAGTCGACACTCCAAATTTCTCCAGCGCTGCTATCACATCCACGGGCGGTTGCTCCACCTGGCGGATCACTACGGGGTTGTTCATTCCAAATCCTCCGTCATTTGCGGGAAGATACGCTGATACGCTTCTCCGTACTTGATGTTCTTGTTCGAATTGCGTGAGGCCTGCACCCCGCGCTGTAAGGCCACGCGCTCATAGTATTGCCATAGGTGTTCCTGAGCTTTCATTTCCTTGAACGCGGCTTATTTTTTCGCCCACACCGGAGTGATGTCGAGCAGAACCTGCGGCTTCCACTCGCACTGTTCAGGCTGATGCGGCTCGAACAGAAAAACAGGCGGTGCGCCGATAACGGGCGTGCCAGGTTCGTGTCCGTGCGCCTGGGCCACAATGCGAGCTTCCTGCGCAGCACGCGATACCAGCGGATGATCGAAATTGTAGGGATCGTTGAGCGCGTGGGTAAGAACGAACTCCGGACGAATCTTTCGGTAAAGCGCTGCCAATTCAAAGAGAGCGCCGTCTTCGATTCGCATCGGGTAGTCGCCCCAGTCGAAGAAAATCGCGGTCGCACCGAGAATTTCTGCTGCCCGCGTGGCTTCTTCTTTTCTATTGGACTTCACCTTCTCCATGGTCATTCCCGGCTCGCGCCACAGTTTCGCCGATTCGCCGCGTTCACCGAACGAAAGGCAGGCCACAACGACTTCCTAGCCACGCTCGGCATACAACGCGATCGCCCCTCCCGCGCGCCAGACGAAGTCTGCGGAGTGTGCGCTGACAACCAGTGCGGTTTTCTTCTCAGCCACGGTTTATACCCTTTTGAATTTTGATTCTCGATAACTAGATGGCTAGCCCACACTGTTCATGCCTTAGTAACCACCTCAACCGGAGGTGTGCCGTAAGTGTGAAATGATTCAATCGTCTTGAGGCCCCAGGCCTGACCTTTCCTGCGCTCAGCCTCAGTCCAGCGAATCGGCTTCCAGTCCGGCGCCAAAATCAGCCGCGCTCCGGCGTTGCATATCTCCACGCGATTGCCTCCGGGCTCGTACACATATAAAAAGAACGTTTGCTGAATGGCGTGCTTGTGCGGACCCGTTTCGATGTAGACGCCATTCTCCAGGCAGATATCCGCGGCCAAAAGCACTTCTTCCCGGGAATTCACCGCATAGGTCAGATGATGAAAACGTCCTCTGGTCCCAGTGTGGTCACGTGTGTAGGCAAAATCATAGCTCTTGTTCGTGCAGGTCATCCACATGGCGGCTTCTGAGCCGTCGTCCAACACGATTTGCTCAGTCAGACGAAAGCCAAGATACTTTTCGAAAAACTGGCGATTGGCTTGGATATCGACGGCCAATCCGTTCCAATGGTCGAGGCAACGGACGTTGATGCCACGAGCCGGAAACCGCTGCGACTGATTTTTCAGCGCCGGCTTCAACTCCGGCGGGGCTTGATACCACTGCGTTTCGTAGTACAGCTCAATCTTGTGCCCGTCCGGGTCTTGAATGAGAAACGCGGGACCATGCGCCAGGTCGCCGTCCGTCCACCCGATGTCGAAACTGGATCCTTTCAATGCAGCGACTCGTCTCTCGAGAGCTTGCGGGCTACGCGTGCGATACGCAACGTGACCCAACCCCGACAATTTTGACGCGGTGAGCTTCAATGAGTGGCGTTCGTAGTCGTCATATGCGTGCAGGTAGACGGAGTCGCCTTCGCGGCCAGTTTCCGTCATCCCCATGACATCGACGAAGAATTGCAAGCTCTCCTGTGGCTTCGGAGTCAGCAATTCCAAATGGCCCAGATGAGCCACATCCATGACTGGTTCACTCTGCATGGTCACCTCAGCAGCATGGTACCGCTAGTCTTACCTTAATAGGTACGCGATTTTATTTTTCATCGACAAAAGGTCAGCAGAAATGTTTCGAGGTTACTTCTTTGTACCTCAGTATGCGTCTCTGTGTCCTCTTGACAATCAATTCTGGAAGTGAGGAAATGCAGCACTGCTTTCGAAACAACTCGACACGATCTGATGAAAAATATTGCCACCGATCCGCCGTCCATCGCCAGAATGTTGTGCGGCTATTCGATTGAGGTAAACCCCAATCAGCCAAAGGTTGTGGAAGCGGCGGCGACCCGTCTCGATTCGGACACCGAAGTTTTTCTCACCTGGATTCCGAACACAGATCCGATGAATATGGTAGGGCCATCGGCCAAGCTGCGCGGCGCCGGATTACTCCCGGTGCCTCATATCGGTGCGCGACATCTCGTGAACGCAGAACAACTCGAGCAGCTTGCCTTGCGTCTTGTCGAGGAAGCAGGCGTTGACCGCGTTCTCATCATTGGTGGCGACCGCGCCAAACCTGCTGGCCCTTATGAATCGAGCCTGGCGGTGATGCGGACTGAAGTATTCCAGAAGCTCGGCGTTACTCGCATGGCTATAAGCGGCTTTCCCGAAGGCAATCCCAACATCTCTGACAAACTTCTTGATGAAGCGCTCGCGGCAAAAATAGATTTCGCACGCGATAACGGACTGAAACTTTCGATCATTACGCAGTTCTGTTTCAAAGCCGAGCCAATCGTCGAATGGCTGCAACGCCTTCGCGCCCGCGGCCTCGATGCTCCGGTGCGGGTGGGTCTTGCCGGCCCAGCGGGAATACTTACCTTAACCCGCTATGCGCTCCACTGCGGCATCGGCAATTCGCTACGCGTGCTGACCGAACATCCGTCGTTCGCGAAGCTACTCACCGAAAACGGCCCCGAGCCGATCATTCGAGGTATCGTGCAAGGTATCGCGGCGATTGCAGATTCAAGAGATTCAGCGCCCCCACTGGGCATTGCCGGGCTGCATTTTTATATCTTCGGCGGGTTCAATAAAACCCTCGAATGGATACACGCTCACCAATGAGGGATAAAGACTTGCAAACTTCCCCCTCATACTTGCGCCGTGCGCCAGCCTTTTGCATAAGTCTCGCGCGCGACCCTGGAGTAAGGCACCGGACTGACCGTGGCCCGAATCTCGATCTGCTTATGGCGTTCGACGGTCGTTTTCCGTGAACCTCCACCGGCTTCGCCCCAAACGATTCTGACTTCGGAGCCGGTCTCGACGTCTGGATCGACAACGCCGAGCGATAGCATCGACCGCTCGTTATAGCTGTATCCGCTGAACATCGAGAATCCAACCGGTTTCCCGGAGCTCATCACTTTGTCGTACGACGCCGAGGCGTAGTTCGAGAGCGGCAGGTCGATGTACTTGTACAGGTCTCCGGGTTCAAACATTGAGGCGATCGTCTTGAGGACATCTTTGGAGTCCCAGGCAAACGTCACTTTCTTTCGTTGCGGCTCGCTCTGCATTTTTTCGAGCGCTTCTCTTCCGATGAAGTCGTGGTCAAATTTGACGAACGGCCCATAGCCCAGGGCATACGGCGACAGGTAGTAATCTTCAATATTGTTGGAATCGAAGCTTCCGCCGAGCGAACCCGTGCCCTCATAGCTCGCTGCAGGCAACCACTGTCGATAGGTCTTCATTTTCTCGCCGGTATAAACCGCGGGAAGAGGAGAAGGAATCCATCCCGACTCAAGCGTGTTGGTAGCGTATGCTCTCGCTCCGACTTCGCGAAGGCCAAAGTCCTTGCCCGCATCGACAATGGCCGCCCGGATTTCCTCACGCTCCTCGTACGGTCCCCAAACTTCCAATCCGGGAGCACCGGCCATGCCGTGGCGCAGTGCGCGGACTTTTCCCCCCGCGATATTGATGACATCCATGTGGAAGAACTTGATTTCTGGAACCGGCCCGCCGTTCAGTTTATCGAGAATCTGCGTGGCATTTCGGCCCTGAATCTGATAGCGATAGCACGTTCGGATGACAGCCTTCGCCTTCGGGTTTGACGGAGACCTGTCGTCTTTTTCGATCTTGACGTCGTATCCTCCAGTCTCGCTGTGAAATTGAATCCAGTTGGCCACCGGCGCGCGCCCGACAAACACCAGCCGATTTTCTTCGAGATGAAAAAGGATGCCATCGCCAATCACATAACCGTCGTAGCTGCAGGGAGCGAACTGCTTGGCACGGTTGACGGGAAACTTCGCAAAGCTGTTGGTTCCGAGATGCGAGAGCATTTTGAGAGCATCGGGACCTTCGACATATACATTCGCCATGTGGTGAGACTGATCAAAAAGAACGGCGGTTTCTCGCCAGGCGCGCTGCTCGTCGCGCCAGTTTGAATATTCCGAAGGGACAACCGGGTAAACGTAAGCTCCAATCTGCGAATTGCGCAACATGGTCACCGGATTCCCGGCAGCCTGCAACAAGTCCTCCAAGCTTTTCTCTTTCATCGCTGGCTCCTTGTGAGAACTTTGGCGAACGGGATTCGCCCGGCACCGGTAAGAAGGTGTGACGGTCGAGGCATCAAGGCAGTCTGTGTAGCCGCCAAAGTACCGACCAGTATATGAAAGACGCTCGGATTTGCAATACGGTGCGGCGGCGGTTGGTATGGGAAACCAGGGCACTTTTCAGACACCATCCGTCACTGGCGCAGCGGTCAGATGCGGGAAACGCACGGTGGCGGGATCCTCAAGGAAACTACCTCAGCTGAAATCGCCCATCCAACGAAGTCGACCGGCAAGCTATGACGCGCAAACGAAAGCCCGCTTGCGAAATATCCCTGCGAACTGGCATGCTGAATCGTCATGCCGGAACTGCCGGATATCCTCGCTTATATCAGTGCACTCGAACCACGGATCATTGGGCAGCCAATCAAGCAGGTTCGGCTGGCAAGCCCATTTCTGTTACGCACCGTCAAACCTCCACTAGAGAGTGTTGAAGGCCAGACGGTGCGCGAAATACGGCGTGTCGGCAAACGCATTGCAATCGGCGTTGAGAACGACCTGTGGCTCGTGCTCCACCTGATGATTGCAGGCCGGCTCCATTGGCGTCCCCAAGGCGCCAAGCTCGCGGGCCGGCAAAATTTAGCGTCGTTCGACTTTCCTGATGGCTCTCTCGTTCTTACCGAGGCCGGTTCGAAGCGGCGCGCATCGTTGCACATTTTCGGTGGCGAACAATCTTTGCGTGATGCGGACCCCGGTGGAGTCGACATTTTGAACAGTGGCCTCGACGCTTTTCGGGCCGCACTTACATTGGAAAATCGCACGCTTAAGCGAGCGCTGACCGATCCGCGACTCGTGAGTGGGGTCGGGAACGCTTATTCCGATGAGATTCTGCATGCAGCGCAACTCTCGCCAATTTCGCTCACGCGGAAACTGACGGCGGAGGAATGGGAACGCTTGTTTCTTGCGGCCCGGCAAACTCTTCAACTTTGGATCGATCGCTTGCGAGACGAGGCGAAAGTAAGTTTTCCCGAGAAAGTAACAGCATTTCGCAAGGGTATGACAGCCCATGGGCGTTATGGAGAACCGTGCCCCCGCTGCGGCGAAAAGGTTCTGCGAATCCGCTACGCCGACAAAGAAACGAACTACTGTGCGCGTTGCCAGACTGGCGGAAAGGTGCTCGCCGATCGAGGGTTGTCCCGTTTGTTAGGATCAGATTGGCCACGCACTCTGGACGAGCTAGAAGCGCTGACCCGTCATTAGAAGCAACGGTTTTGCCACAGACTGATAATCTTAGGTCCCGCCTGCGCCTAATTGAAAAGATCGATTGTGCTCTTGATTGTTCGACGGATTGGCCCAAACAATCAACTCCGGCACGAAGGAGCTAATTAAGTCAGGGTGCTGGGGCAACACTCGAATCGAGTATCCGTGTAACCCAGTTCGGACTGTTGGTTTAATAACAGCTTCGAAGCGATCGATCCCTGAGCCATCCCTTCCCGATGATTGCATCGGGATCATTACTGAGTTCTTAATCTCGCCTTCAGCGTCGACCTGCCCCATCAAAACTTGTACGGCGACGTCTTCGGGAGTAAGGGCATTCAGGGCGATGCGAGCGGACACTACTATCCGCTCGCCGAGCCGGATCTCAGAAACGTCATTCTTTACGGAATCGACCTTTATCGTTGGCCATGCGGTTTCGACTTTGTTCAACCAGGATGCCAAGCGCTTCGCCTTAGCGGAGTCCTCAGCGCCCAGGTTCAGGTAGCGGCGGTGCGCGACCAAATAGTACTCGTCGGCGTATTGCGTCACCATGCGGTGCATGTTGAATTCCGGACACAACGTTGCGACTGAAGACTTCATGCATGCGATCCACTTCGACGGCATCCCATCGGCTCGACGCTCATAGAACATCGGCACGATCCGGTGCTCAAGGAGTTCATACAAAGCTTCGGCTTCCACTTGATCCTGATATGCAAGATCGTCGTAAACCTCTCCTTTGCCGATCGCCCAACCTATATCCGACTCGTTCTCCTTGCGCATTTGCCACGCTTCGTCCCACCATCCATCGAGAGTACTTACGTTGAGGACGCCATTGGCCTGTGCCTTCATTCCGCTGGTGCCGCTGGCTTCCATGGGCCGCCGCGGAGTGTTCAACCACACGTCGCATCCCTGTAGCATGTACCGGGCAATCGCCATATCGTAATTTTCCAGGAATACCAGCTTCCGGCGAAACTCCGGCTTCGTGGCTAAATTGATAATGGCTTGAATTAATTGTTTTCCATCGTTGTCCTGAGGATGGGCCTTGCCAGCATAAATAATTTGAACGGGACGTTTGGGATCGTTCAGCAGACGCGTCAGGCGTTCCGGGTCGCGAATGAGAAGATTGGCGCGTTTATAGGAGGCGAAGCGGCGTCCAAAACCTATGGTCAGGGCATCCGGGTTCAGCACCTCATCAGCCTCATCCAGAGCACTTTGTGTGGCCCCGCGGTTCGCCAGTTGCACATGAAGTCTTTTCCGCGCATAGGCCACTAATCGCTCTCTCCGGCGCTCATGTGTACTCCACAATTCGGGCGCTGGAATTGTCTCGGCTCGCTGCCAAAGCTTGTCATCCGCGGGCTCTTCCCGCCACTTTGGCCCTAGATAGCGGTCATACAACTGGTCCATCTCGAAGGAAACCCAGCTACGGAAATGCACTCCGTTGGTCACATGCCCAATGGGGACGTCTGATTCGGGCAAACCCTTCCAGATCGGATTCCACATTCGCCTGGAGACATTGCCATGAAGCCGGCTGACTCCGTTGCTGAAAGAGGCCAACCGCAAGGCCAGGACCGTCATACAAAAATCTTCAGAATCATTTGCAGGATCTTTTCGACCGAGCCCCAGGAATTCGGACCGCGAGATTCCAAGGCGTCGCATGACGGTGGAGAAGTAACGGTCCATCAGAGCGGGAGAAAAATAGTCGTGACCGGCTGTAACCGGTGTATGAGTAGTGAAAATGAGATTGGCCGACGCCAGTACACGCGCTTCGCGAAAAGACAGCTGCATGGTCTCCATCAGACGCAAAATTCTCTCCAGCCCCAAAAAGGCAGAGTGCCCTTCATTCATGTGAAAAACCGTGGGCCGCAGTCCCAAGGCTTCGAGTAAGCGATAGCCTCCGATTCCCAACAGAATTTCCTGCCTGATCCGCATGTCGAGGTCTCCGCCATAGAGGTGATGAGTAATTTCACGATATGGGGACGCATTTTCCGGAATATTTGTGTCCAGCAGAAACAGCTTTAGCCGCCCAACGTTCACCGACCATACTTGCGCGGTGACTGGACCTTCCGGCAGATCAACTTGGATCCTTACATCCGGGACAAGAGCGATCGGCAAAGTGTGAAAGTTGTTATCCTCAAAAGCTTCCTGCTGCCAACCTGCGGCGTTCAAATATTGGCGAAAGTATCCCTGCTGGTAAGCCAGGCCCACACCAACCAGAGGCAAGCCCAAGTCACTCGCTGCCTTGAGGTGATCGCCAGCAAGAACGCCGAGGCCGCCAGCAAAGATCGAAAGGCACTCCGCGATGCCAAACTCGGCAGAAAAATATGCCACCACCAATTTGTCGTCGTTCTGATGTTCACGGCGATACCAACTACCCTCTTCTGAGAGATAAAGATCGAGCCTTTCTGCGACTCCTTTCAGGTGCGCCAAGAAGGAATCGTCATGTGCCGCGACCTCCAAAGCAGACTGATCGATGCTTCCAAGTAGAACGATCGGATTGTGTCCAGAGGTTTCCCAAAGATCGCGGTCCAGCCTAAGAAACAGTTGCACCGCACCGGCATCCCAACTCCAGCGCAGGTTGTAGGCAATGGGCAGCAGTGGCTGTAGCGCCTCGGGCAAGAGGGGACGAACCGTAAAAGTCGAAACAGGCTTCATCAGAAACCTCACATCGATTGCCTTATCAAAATCGTACGTTTTTCCACTCAGTCGCTTCGTTGGTCAAAACGTGGCTAGGCAATCGCACAGATCGTTGTCTTCTAGAGTATTCCTTGCAGGAGGCTGGGACGATGAAAGCAAGGGGAGGCGTTCGCCCAAAAGGTCATAGCGGGAATAACGACGTTCCCCACGTTCCGCGATATTACAAAGCGACTCTGTGCTCGTTACCAAAGTTGCCCTGAAGCGCCATTTCGTAGAGCAGCAGGAGACTGAGGAAAAAGAGTGCCCAAATCTCGTGTGGCATCACAATCGTGTTCCACCACCATCGTCCCGACAAGGACGACGGGATACGTCCATTCGTTTGCATGGTTTGCAGGATCGTTCCGCCGGGAATCAAGAATGGAGCCATCAACAGCAAAGTGAGGATTCCGAAAACACGCGCTTTCCTGTATGAGGCGAATACCCAGCACAAAGGCAACACGAGAAGAACCGCGTCATAAAACCGATGATAAACAGGGAGCAAACTCGCGACTACGATCGCACTCAAGTCCAGAAGGTCGAACTTGTCTTGGCTGTTTCTCTTCCAGACGACTATAAGCCATGCTGCAAGAAAAGTTGCTCCAATCAGCTCCGCTGCGCGATTCGCCACGCTCACATTGCCAACCAAGGAATATAAAATCACCTGAACATTAAGCAGCCCGAAGCGCATTGGGTTGACGGGTGTGAAATTCGCAAGAATTCCACTCTCGAGCAGAACGTGATTGTCGTTGAGATAGTTTCCGACCCAGGGAGTGTGGCTGACTTCAAGCCTTAGCACGCCCACGGCGGCGAACAGGGCCAGCAATGCTGCCGCACCTGCAAAGATTCGCCAGCACCGGCGTACCAGATAATAGAGAAGAAAGCAAAGTCCAATCTGCGGTTTCAATCCGGCCGACAGCGCAAGCAACAGTGCTGTTGTAAGGTCATAGCGCTGGCGCGCCGTCCAAACCGCGATCACTCCCAACTCAACCGCAGCCAACGCCACGTTGCCGGTCACGAATCCCGTATGAAACGGCGCCAGCGCCAACACGAGTGCAATGAGCAACCCGCCTCGGATATCGCGATAAGAAAAGCCGGCGAGTTCCACCAGCACACTCAGCATGATTCCGAAGAGCGCGAGATTGATTGCGAACCAGAGGCCATAGGCAAGATTCCAAGGCAGCCAAGCGAGTGATGCAATCAGCACCAGCGACGAAATCGGATAGGCCGTCGGAATGCCCCGTTTGGCAATGATCGAACCATCTGCCACTTCTCGCGGAACAAACTGGAGATGCGCCGCCTGTGCCGGCCACAACCTCAGCAGCGTTTGTGGACCGTAAGGATCAAGGCCGCGAGTCCACGCATCGGCTTGTATATAAGGACAGAGAAAGTCATTAAACTGAGTTGAGCTTTGAACCGCTCGAATCGGCCCCCTCACTACGAACTCGACGCCTGCCGCCAAAATCAGCGCGAGACACAGCACACTGCTCCAATCCCACACGATTCGAGGATTCGATTCAGACGCATCCCGGGAAGATGGCATTGGTTTCGCGCTTTGTGCTATGTCGTCGGCTGTCTGAGGCTCTGGACCGGTGAGAATGCAACAAAAGGCTTGAAGACCGCACGCTGATCAGACTTGAACTGGGCAGCAAGATCAATCAACAGAAAAGCGGCCACCCAGAAGAACACCGAGAGATAGGAACCCGCCGCAAAAAGCCAGTCTTCAAAGCCGGCATGAATCAGTCCCGCCATGACGATCATTGCGAACACAACCGCGTAGTTGTTCGGACTCCGATTTCTGTGCATCCATGAATAAACCCGAGTCGCCGCCCGCAGCAAAAGAATCAGCAGTATGACAAACGGCACAATGCCCAGCAGGCCCACGTATTCGGCCAGGGCCAAATAGCTGCTGCCGTGTTCGCGGTTCGAACCCCACTTTGTATAGGTCGACGAATACTGAATGTCAGTCCGGTCAGTTCCCAGGTCGCTGGTTCCGAAACCAGTTCCAAACCAGGGATGCTGTTTGATGGCGGCAATGCTGTCGTCCCAAGGCGCTTGGCGCGACCCGAAGACCCCCGTGTGGGGGCGAGATCCTTCGAATTTGAAAATGAACCGGCCGGTCATGGAATCAATCAACTCGCCCATGTGAGAAGGATTCGCGACCGCCATGATCTCAAGGAATAAAGCAGCGGCAAAAACACCTCTCACGAGTAATCCGGGACGGCGTAGCCCGACCGTAGTAAAAATGACGATAACTGCATCTGCAATGATCGCCGCGCGGCACACGGTGACGTAGAGCAGAACTCCGCAGAGCGCCAGTGCAATGTAGCGGCGGCGGCGTTCCGCATGGTCGCGAGCCATTAGCGCCGACCACAGCAAAACGGGGGTTACGGCTACTCCGATAACAGCCCCGAGGGCATTCGGGCTTCCGAAAAGATCGTAACCCAGCACAAAATTGCAGACGGCCGCGATATACACCATACCCTCACAACCGAGAACCAGGCCACGAACAAACGCGTCCTCCCGCCCCGCCAGAGCAACTCGCGCACCCGTTGCCGCGTACAAGAAGAGCAACAACAAACTTCCCACTTTCAGAGAAGCCGTGACAGGAGAGTTTGAAGCGCTGGCGGTTGCCAGCGCGGTGAGAATGCAAAACAAGGCAATCAGATGGAATGATTCAAAATGCTTTTCGCGATTGCTTTTCATCCAGAGAACGAGACCGGCCAATCCCCCAACGGCCAGAAACAGCCAGCGCAGATAGGTGCTCACTCCAGCCAGCGGCAGCGCTGTTCCAGCTATAACGAAACACGCCATAGTGACCGGGAAGAAAACCTTCTGGAATTTCCAAAGACATGCGAGAACCATTTCGACCGCGACAATCCCGCCCAGATACGTGGAATTGGTGAAGAGGGCTGGATTCCGCTGCATCTCACGAAAGAGAGCCCAGAGCACGACCAATCCCAGAGGAATCAGAAGGATTCGAAGTTGAAATTTCATCCTAAGCTCGCGTTCCAACCCCAACCGGCAACAGAAAAACTATTGTACAGGGCAACGATACGCCTTACTGTGGCATAGCAGGTCTCCCTAAAACGATGAGTGCAAGCGCCGACGTCTACATGCCCCAAGCTGAACACCCGCTCCGTATGAGCCAACGGCGCATCCCTCAATTGGATGGTCTGCGGGGAATTGCTGTACTGAGCGTTGTTCTCTTTCACTATGTACTTTCAATTCCCTTCCCAAGCGGTGGGGCTGGCGCTCGCTTTCAGGACTGTTTTCGCTTGGGCGTGTACGGCGTGGATCTGTTTTTTGTGCTTTCTGGATTTTTGATTGGCGGTATCCTCCTCGATTCCAGAGCGTCGCCACGCTACTTCCGCACATTTTATCTGCGTCGCTTTCATCGCATCTTCCCGCTCTATTATTTGTGGCTGGCCCTTTATGTCGCGCTAGGACTGAGTGCATTTAGCCATCTACCACCCTCCATCCGAGCTGTCTGGACCGGCTGGCGGCCGACAGCGGTCTATGCGCTCTTCCTGCAAAACCTCGTTCGCAAGCAACTCCTAGGCATTTCGGCCGCGTGGCTTGGCCCACTTTGGTCACTGGCAGTTGAGGAGCAATTTTACCTACTGATGCCGTTAGCCGTACGTTTTCTACCCAAACGTCGCCTTGCACAATTTCTTGTCGCGACCATTTTTCTGTCGCCTCTTATGCGTGCTGTCGTCTCCACATGGGCGTATCCGCGCGCGGTTCGCTACGTGGCAACGCCCCTAAGGGCTGACGCGCTGGCAATGGGAGTCTTGCTTGCCCTTGCGTTGCGCGATCAGAAATGGCAGGCGCGCATAGCACGCAACCTCCGATGGCTCTATGCAACGATCATGTTGCTTCTTAGCGGGGTTATCTACATGTCCGCGCGGAGTGCCCTGCCCGACAATCGAATGGAGGGAATTCTGATTTTCTTGATGGGGGCATTGTTCACTGCAATCATTCTTCT
>JBAPOI010000158.1:0-9716 GCA_049279555.1 Candidatus Sulfotelmatobacter sp. | reverse complement strand
AGATCTGGATTGCCGGTGGGGCCGGTCGAGTACGCCTGCGTCAGGAAAAGCGCGCTGATTCCCGTTGGCGGCGGCTGCACGATGAACTCGGCGCGGCCGGCGGGAGGAAGCAGAATCGTGGTGGTGAATCGCGGTGCCGGCAGAGGATAACCATCAAGCGCGATCAGTTCCAGCTTTTGAGGCACACCGTTGAACCACACCTGCAATGGCATGAAGCTCTGAAGCGTGGCATTCGCGACCCGCCAGAACTCCTTCTTCCCGGGCGCCATCTCGATGACCGGAATGGGTCCTTGAATCTGCCCGGAAACCTGGTAGTTGATTGTGAGCTGATAGGGACCCGGAACCCATGGCACCAGATACTGCTGGCGAATAACGAACACACGCTCGGTAAGACCTGTCACTTCCGGGCGAACTTTTTCCATTCCTTCAACAATCAGAGCCCCAGCCGCGCCGCCATTCACCTGAAACTCGGTGAAGCCATGCACGTGCGGATGGTACCAATACAATCCCGGGGGCTCGGTGGTCGGAATCGTAATGCCGTATTGAAATCCCGGACTGCCGGGCTGAATCAAAGTCGTGAGCACATCGTCCTGATGGCAGATCGGAGGAACGTTCAGGCCATGGAAGTGTACGTTCGTCGAGTTGATGGTAGCCGTACCGCCATCGCCACATGCGCCCGGGGGCGAAGACATGTCCATCGAACTCATGCTCTCCGCGCCGTTGCTTACGATGTCGTCGGTGATGTTCAGCTTCAGCAGGTCGCCTTGGTTGAGCCGCAGTGTAGGAGCCTCAACCACGCCGTTGGAGCTTTTGTACTTGTAGCAATAGTGGGTGTAGCCGGCATCATCCACCGAAGTTCCCATGGTGAAGGCGGCATTCAGGACGCCATTCAGCGAGGTAAGGCTTAACGCATCCTGGACCACACTGCCCGCTATGGGGCGGGGTGGACACTGTGCCGATGCTGCGACGAAAGAAAATCCGCATACCGCCAATAAGAGCGAGTACCTGAACCCAGTGCGCATATCGAAACCCTCTATTTCCCAGAAGATCGTGTTTCCTGAAGATCGTCTTTTCTAAATGTTAGTCACTTCCCACTAAGAGGCACAGCTTTAAATCCTCGCTAGAACGCCCGCGGAGGAAAATTTCCAATCGAAAGTAACCCCGGACTGTTCGAATCCGTGAGGGGCGATTTCGAAGATTCTTTCAAAGTGCATTTTCCGCCCGCCGAAGTTACCTGAACCATCGCGATAAAAGATGGCCCGCCGAACTCGACCGCGTAAACCACTCCTCCCGTCCCGGTCCCGGTCCCGAGCGCTAACGATGCAAGGTAAGACCAGTCGCGGCTGTAGCCCTTGAGTTTTCCAGAAGTGCAGCCCGGCGAAAGTTTGCCCGTGCCGGTGTCAAAGTACAGCGCGGTAATTGCATCGCCTTGCGTGTTGCTGACGTAGAGCAACGTCTCATCGGGACTCAGCAGGATATTGCTGGAGTTGCTCGGCGACTTCTGAGAGTAGACCGTAGTCTTGCTCAGCTTGCCGGAAGAAATGTCAGAGATTTCGACCACGGTGGAAGTGGAGGTATCGCCGAAAAGCGCGTAGTGTCCGTCCTTCGTGATCTCTACGCCGTTGGGATAGGTTGCTCCCTGCGACTTGAGATCAGCGGTGGAGCTCTGTTCGTCGCCGTTCGACACCGGCGTGCCGGCGGAAACGTTGAAAGACTCGATGGAGCCATCGCCGTAAGTGGCAACCAGTATGTTGCCGTGCAATGCCATGCCGTTAATCACTCCGCCTTGCAGGCCCGCGACGGAGATGTCATTCACGAAAGTCAGGGTGCAGCCGGGTTCCACGGTGAAGGTTCCGATCGTGTTCGAGTCGGTGAAGCTGGCATAGAGATACTTGCTGTTCATCGCCAGTCCAATGCCATTCGAAAGGCCGGTATCGGTCGCCGAACCGAAGGTGACGCCGGCAGCTTCCAGCGTGGTGACATCGATGCCGTCAATGTCTCCCGTGGAAGCGTCGGAGGCGTAGATGCATTCCTGGCCGCCGCTGTTGAGCATGGCGAGACGACGTTCCCCAAAGAAACCGCCGCCAATCCCCGACCCGCCGGTAAACACCGCTTGAGCCAGAGTGAGCAACCCTCCGGTTCCCACAGAATAAAAGGAAAGCGAGTTGCCGAATATCGCGTCGTCATTCGTCACGACATAGTGGGGCTGCGATCCAGCCGCTGCGAACCCACTCGCGACGCAAACCACAACCAATGCTGCGATACTGCGTGACATCCAGAACTTGGCCCACATCCGCATGATGATCCCTTGTCCGCTTTTGGTTAATTCTTGGCGCTTAAGGACGAACCGAACGTCTTACGAGTTGACCACAGTTGGCGCAGCCGTTCAATCGCAAAGAGGTGCCAATGCTGAGGAATAAAGACCACGGATGAAAGTTTCTTCAATCCCCACAAGCTCACGCACCCGGCGCACTCTAAATCGAACCGCAGAACCATGCGGAAATCTACACCAGGAAGGCTGACTACTACTCGACTTCGTTGAGTTCATCGCGACAAAATTAGACGCGGATGTTCGTGTGTGCAGGAACTTGCATTTATTCTTCGAACATCGGCACCTGGCGCTGATCGTCGGTTGCGCCGCGGCGAGGTCTGCGGGTCGCGCCGATGACGGCGAGCACGGTCAGCGATTCCAGTGCAGTGCGCGGAACGAAGATGCGCTGCGTGTTCGAGCGCTGGTCAGGTGGGTTCACCAAAAAACCTTCTTGCATATTCTGTGTGAGGTCCGCAGGCATGAGGCCCTCGAGGATTTCGTTATCCTTGAAGCGCAGGCGGACCCACAAACCTTCGGAGCGCGGGCGCGAAGTGAAAGTCTTGCGGGTGAGCGATTCGGAATCGCCGAACTCGCGCACGAAATAGACACCCTTAATCTCCCGCAGTTCCATGGTGACCACGTTGCCCGAAGTGTTCAGCAGTTCGAGCTTGCCTTCGTTGACGAACTGTGTGGGCGAAACGTAGCCGGAGATGGAATCGCGGTCCATCTTGCGGACGATTACCTTCTTATGAGTTGAGGGCATGAAATCGGCTGCCGGAGACCTGTCTTGCGCCTAGGAGTATCATCTGAGGCCAAGAGCCGAAGGCTGGTATCCGACTGCGTGATTCTCGCACTATTTCGCAGGAAATGGCGGGAATCCACGTTGGCAGTAGCCAAATTATAAACGTTGTGTTATTCCTTTAAGTTGCCTTGGCGAGGCTCAAGCCTGTACAAGTGTTTTGTATTGAATGGCTTGTGCTGAGTTTCGAGTGAAGTTACTGAGGGCGGGGCCATGGTATCCTGTGGAAATCTTGTGGAAATTGACTCTGCGCGGGTAGAGTCACGTCCAAATCAGCGGATGTGACGAGCACCGGCGGGTCTGGATGCCTACGGCTCAGTAGTTGCTTGAGATCGCTTGAGAACGAATGGCTGATTACATTTATACGATGGAAATCCGGTTGACGCCGGATCAAACCAAGGGCGTCAATCTGGTACAAGAAATAGCCCGCGCCGCGGGCATGACTCTCTACCTCACCGGCGGCGCAATTCGTGACATCATCAGCGGCTATACCATCCGCGACCTCGATTTCACGGTTCAGGGCAATCCCCTCAAACTTGCGAAGGATTTCGAGCGGGCCGGCGCGAAGCTGGCCGGGCAAGAGGAAGACGTACGCACGCTGTTCCTGGTGCTTCCCGGCAACGTCCGCGCAGAAATCGGCATGGCCCGCACCGAGAACTATGAAAAGGTCGGCAAGCCGCCGCTGATTGCTCCGGCAAGCATTCAGGAAGATCTGCGCCGCCGCGACTTCACCGTCAACGCCATGGCCCTTTCCTTGAACGAGGGATCGCGCGGGTTGCTGCTCGATCCGTTCAATGGCGTGGCCGATATCGAGGCCAAAGTGCTGCGGATCCTGCACAACTACTCTTTTGTGGAGGATCCTTCGCGCCTGATCCGGGCAACCCGGTTTGCGGCCCGCTTCCATTGGCCGCTCGAGGAGCGTACCCAGCAGCGCTACGATTCTGCCAAGGAAAACAAGTATATCGACCACATCTCGCGCAGCGGCGTAGGCCACGAGATCGCGCAATTGGCGCACGAAGACGACCCGCTGGCCGTGGTGCGCGCCCTGGAGAAAGAAGACTGGCTCAAAGTGTTGCATCCGCACTGGACCGTGGCGAAGGTCGATGTCAATGGGCTCACCCAGTTGATGAAGACCCGCCAGCAGATGGTCGATCTTGGGTACACGGTTGATCCTTCGGCAGCAGTGATGCATTTCCTGACCTCACATTTTTCGGAGAAAGATGTCTCCGATCTGCGGCGGCAGATTCCGCGCAAGGATCTGATCGAGGCCTGGCGCGACATCGAAGACCATGCGAAGGATTTGGCGAAGAGGTTAATGGGTAAGGAAGCGGCTACCCCTTCGCGCACTTGGAACCTGCTCTCCGCCGCGCGGCCGGAGATGGTTCTTTTCCTGGCTGTGACGGCGCGGCATCAGACCGTAGCCCAGAAGATCAAGAACTATTTCACCAAGTGGCGGCAGGTGCAGCAGCGGATTCCGCTCCCGGAGATGACGGAATTGTTGATCACTCCGCAACTGCCGGAATATCTCAAGATAGCGCGCGACGTATTCATGCTGCTGCTCGACGGAAAACTACGTTCGCGCACGGAGACCTTGAAATACCTGAAGCCCCTTGCTCCGCCCCCGCCCCCGCCGCCTCCTCCACCACGGCGTGGTCGTGGGAAAGCGACAGCCGCAGCGGTTGCGGGCGCGCCAGTGGCGGCACCGCCAGCTAAAAAGGGCGAAGCGGCAAAGGGAAAGGGAAAAGCTGCGACGGTAATTGCTCCTGTTGCGCCCGCACCCGCACCTTCTAAACCCGAGCCGAAGACAAAGCCCGAAACGAAGGCGAAGCCTGTGGCTGCAGCAAAGCCCGAGAAAAAGGCCAAGCCGGCCAAAGCACCCAAGAAGCCTGCGAAGCCTCCAGCCAAATCTTCGAAGAAACCGGCCAAGAAACCAACACCTAAGAAGCCAAAAGGCAAGAGCAACAAGAAGAAGAGGTAACTCTCGGTGCATTGTCATCCTGAGCGGAGCCGCGTTTCAGGCGTAGCGAAGGACCTCCCGCTTGACCGGCCCGGCGCATACGCCAAATTGCACCACCACCGAAATTCAAAACCCCTAGGAAATTCAAAACCTTTCTCCTGCCGGCGTCATCCTGAGCGTAGCCGTTTTTCAGGCGGAGTGAAGGACCTCCCGCTTGACCGGCCCGGCGCGTACGCCAATTGCACCACCACCGAAAGTCAAAACCCTAGGAAACCCAACATAGATGGCTTCTAGACGAAAAAATCGGACCATGAAGCATCAAAAGAACACAGAAAGAAAAACAGTGGTGGCTCAGCTTGGCTTTACGCGCTGGGCCGGTTGCGCCGTGCCGGCCGTTTTGCTAGAAGCCAGTAGCCAGTAGCTGTTTTGCGGGGCTTCGGGATGAGCCGACGGATAGAAGTGCACGCTGCTTTTTCAAGCTGACCCACTACCGGATTTTCTGCTTCCAAATCGTCAATCAGGCTTATAATGTCCGTATGCGGCGCCTGATCGCACTTGCGGTTTCGCTGGTTGTCGTGGCGTCTGTGCAGTCTCTAGCGCAGCGTGGCGGCGGGCACGGATCAGTTGGTGGCCACGGCGGATTTTCCTCGCATGGCGGTTTCAGCGGCGGCCACGTGTCTGGCGGTCATGCCTTCGCGGGCCATGGGATGGGTGCAGTACACTCCGGTTCGGGTTTCAGCGCGCGCTCATCGATGCGCGGTTCTTTCAATCGCGGCCTTACCACACGCCGCTTTAGCCATTCTGGCGTGGGTTTGCAGCTCCGCACGCGCGGCTTCAGGAACAATTGCTTTGGATTCCGTTGTGGCTATGGTTACGGGTTCGGTGGAATCGATCCCTACTGGTGGTGGGATTCCGGTTCGTCCTATGACCAGGACCAGCAAGATCAGATCGGCCTAGCGAACGAGATGAACCAGCAGAGCCTTGAGGAACAGCGCATGCGCCAGCAGGGCGATCAAGATATCTACGCGCGTTCCGCGCCGCCTCCGCCTCATGTTCCAGAGCGCACGGAAGCCGCTCCCGCCACGATGTTGGTTTTCCGCGATCAGCGCAAACAGGAAGTCCAGAATTACGCCATCGTTGGACAGACACTGTGGAACTTCGCTCCGCAGTATACGGAAAAAATTCCGCTCTCCGATCTCGACTTGGCCGCGACCGCCAAAGCGAATGACGCGCGCGGCGTCGATTTCCGCCTCCCCAACTCCCCCGAAGGCCAGTAGCTTGGCCCAGCCTTCCCCCAACGTTTGTCATCCTGAACGTAGCCGTTTTTCAGGCGAAGTGAAGGACCTCGGTTGCAACCGGCGTTGCGCGTAAGCTAGTCAAGTTGCACCCCCACGTTTTACCCTTTCTTGACAATTCCCCCGGCGCGCAAATGTTACGCTGCCAGACCATTGAAGAATCACTACGGACGAAACTAACAAAGAACTGAAAAAACAGGGCGGAGAAAATGATCAAGACTGCAAAGAGGCGAGGGATTGTTTCGATAGTAGTTTTCTGGACAGCTGCAAATTGTGCGTTACTCATGCCGAAGGCCGTAGCTCAGACCGGCGATTGGTTGACGCACTCCCATGACTCACAACACACCGCTCAGTCCACCGTTCAGTCTCAATCCCTCGAAGCGATTCATTGGCATATGCCAGTCGATCTCGATCCTCCGCAGGGCGAAATTACCGTCCATTACGGCTCGCCGCTGATCACGCAGGCAAACACGGTAGTCGTTCCCGTGAAAACTGGCGCGAACAGCTTCCGCGTCGAAGCGCACAACGGGGCCACGGGACAGAGGTTGTGGGCGCTCGCCACTGGTTATCAGGCTCCCGCAGCGGACTTTCTCCCCGGCCTGGGTTCCACGATTTTTGGCAGTCAGCTTTTCGTTCCCGATATTGGTGGCCGGGTTCTGGTGCGCCAGAATCCCGATCAGACCACCGGCGCGGTGAGCAGCCTCGTTTTCTACGGCGAGGCAAATTACAAGAAGAACCCCACTGCTTATAACCAGAACGTGCAGATCAATACCCCGCTCACCACCGACGCCAACGGCAATCTCTATTTCGGATTTCCTACGCTGGGATCGACGCCCGTCAATCTGCAGGGCGGCATCGCGCGCATTGCAGCAGACGGCACGGGAACATGGGTTTCAGCCGCGACCGTCAGTGGAGATTCGTCCATCACGCAGGCCGCCATCAGCTCCGCTCCCGCGCTCTCGCCCGATGGCAGCATTCTCTACGTTGTAGTCGACAATGAGAGCTACGGATATCTGCTTGCCTTGAACAGTTCGACCCTTGCCCTTGTCGGCAGTGCGCGTTTGAAAGATCCGGCATCGGGGCAGGATGCGTGGCTCTACAACGGTAGTTCCGCTGCTCCAACCGTCGGCCCGGATGGCGATGTCTATTTCGGCGTGCTGGAAAATCCCTTCGATAGCCACAACGACCGCGGCTGGTTGCTCCACTTCAACAGCACCCTCTCGCAAACCAAAACCCCCGGAAGCTTTGGCTGGGACGACACACCCTCGATCGTGCCTTCCACGCTGGTCGCTAGCTATCACGGAACCTCAAGCTACCTGCTCATGACGAAGTACAACAACTACGCAGGCCTCGGCAGTGGTAACGGGCATAACCGCATTGCCATCCTCGATCCCAACGCCACCGAGAAAGATCCGATAATTCCGAAGACTCATGTAATGAAGGAAGTCATAACGAAACTAGGCGTCACTCCTGACCCAGACTTCCCGACGTTTCCCGGTGCGGTGAAAGAATGGTGCATCAACACCGCCGCAGTCGATCCCTTCACCAAGTCGATTCTCGTCAATAGCGAAGACGGCAAACTCTATCGGTGGGACCTCACTTCCAACTCATTCACGCAGATAATTAAGCTTTCGACGGGCATCGGCGAAGCCTATACGCCAACCGCGATTGGTGCCGATGGCACGGCCTACGCGATTAACCAAGCCGTCCTCGATGCCGTAGGGACAAAACCAAATCGCTAAGATCTCCACGGCTGCGCGACTCGTTGTCATCCTGAGCGCAGCCGTTTTTCAGGCGGAGCGAAGGACCTCAGTCAAGACCGACTCCGCGCGTGAGTCCTAACTCGCAGCGCCGGCAAACCCCGCATCCAGTGCATTTTCTGTGGATAACTAATCCCTTCACTCCACGCATTTCCCGCTAAAATAAAGGAAGTACCGATTGTTGAATATGCAATCAACAATCAGCACTAGCAATTCGTTTCCCCCTATGCCCCAATTCGTCCACCTTCACCTGCACACAGATTATTCCCTTCTTGACGGCGCGTGCGACGTCGAAAAACTTTGCCAGCGCGTGCAACAACTCGGCATGCCCGCCGTGGCCATGACCGACCACGGAAACATTTTCGGAGCCGTCCACTTTGTGAATGCGGCGAAGCAAGCCGGCGTAAAGCCGATCGTCGGCTGCGAGCTCTACATCTGCAAGAAAGATGATCACGTCATCTCGCGCACCCCGCCCGATGGCGATACCTACAACCATCTCCTGGTTCTGGCGCAAAACGAAGAAGGATATCGCAATCTGGTAAAGATCACCTCGGAAGCCTCGCTGCATGGTTTTTATTACAAACCGCGCGTGAGCAAAAAATTTCTGGCCGAACACTCCCGTGGATTGATCGGTCTTTCCGGATGCTTGAAGGGCGAAGTTGCCGAGCGCTTAATGGAAGGGAACTACGACGCCGCGCGCACAGCCGCCGGCACTTTCACCGACATCTTCGGCAAAGACAATTTCTATCTTGAGATTCAGGATCAGGGCCTGGCCATGGAGCACAAAATCCATCCTGGCCTTTTCCAGCTAGAGAAGGACCTTGGTCTGCCTCTGGTCGCGACCAACGACAGCCACTACCTGTGCGAAGACGACGCCCATGCCCAGGATGTGATGTTGTGCATCCAGACCGGTAAGTCGATCCACGACACGGCTCGCATGAAGTTCGATGGGAATCAGTTCTTCGTCAAGAGCCACGACGAGATGTATCGCGTGTTCAAGGACTCGCCCGAGGTCTTGACCCGCACGCTCGACATTGCCGAACGCTGCAGCCTGCGCCTCGAAAAAGTGGCGACGCCGTTCCCGCAATTCGAGGTGCCGCCCGGCTATACCATCGACAGTTATTTCGTGCACGTTTCGCGCGAGGGATTTGCGCGGCGCATGGAATCATTGCGGCCGCTGCGCGAGCAAAACAAATTAAAGCACTCGATTACCGACTACGAGCAGCGCCTCGAGCAGGAACTCGCGATCATCCAGCAGATGAAGTTTCCCGGATATTTTCTCATCGTCTGGGATTTCATTCGCTACGCGAAAGAGCGCGAAATTCCGGTGGGCCCGGGCCGTGGATCGGCTGCCGGATCGCTCGTCTCCTACGCGCTCGGCATCACAGATCTCGACCCATTGCAGCACGAATTGCTGTTCGAGCGCTTCCTAAATCCCGAGCGCGTTTCCATGCCGGATATCGATATTGATTTCTGCATGAACCGGCGCGGCGAGGTTATCAGCTACGTCACGCAAAAATATGGGCGCGACAATGTCGCGCAGATCATCACCTTCGGCACCATGGCCGCCAAGGCTGCCATCAAAGACGTTGGC
>JBAPOI010000157.1:0-1788 GCA_049279555.1 Candidatus Sulfotelmatobacter sp. | reverse complement strand
CAAGCGGGCCATGCGCAGCGCCTCTTCGTGAGCCTTGGCGGCAATGAGGGCGGCCAGTCGCTGGGCTTCGGCTTCCTGCTCGGCGGTCAGGTGGAACTCAGTCATGACGGTCTCCTGGAGGGGTGGCTTTCCCGATGCCGTCGCTGCACCCCCGGAAGCTACCAATTTTCCACCCACTTTGCAGCTGCCTACCCACGCTTGGGCGGTCGGGGAGAAAATCGAAGAGGAGTGGCAGCGCAGTCTATACACTCAGGGATTGCCTTCGAGAGGGTCAGAAAAACTTGTCGGTACAACAAGTTAGACTCGCTCGGAGGCCGCCACATTCGACTGGCAATGAATAATCCCCGCTAGTGTCTCCGGCAACAATACCTGCACTAAATTCCAGCTGCATGCTTGGTGAACCATTGCCGCATCCTTTGGTTGGTCCACGTCCACTCGAAAGGATGGGCGTAGCGATGATTGTATTCCGGCCAAGAGGCCAAGACGTGGGTCTTGAACTCCTCTTGGCTTTTCCAAGAGGCGCGTTTCAGATAATAGTGTTTGAACGCATGTATGAGAATCTCCGCCTGGTTTAACCATGAGGCATTGGCTGGCGTATACCGAGGCTTCCACCAGTGTTTGTTCTTGGCAAAGTAACTTTGCGTGCCACCCGCGATGTGACTCGAGCCTCCGTCCTGGATGAGAAAGACTTCGCGCAGCTCCTGATGCTGTTTGCGAAACAGTTCTAATTCCGGGACATAATGCTCCTGGTCGTTCGCCTGCAAGAATACCAATTCCATGAGCCCCGTATGGACTACCAGGAACACCAACATATTCACGGTGCCATGCCGCGTGTAATCAAATTCCTGTTGCTCAATCGAACCGGGGATCGCTCGGCGGATTGGGTTTCGCTCCAGCACTTGAAAGGTTGGGATCTCATCGACGCACACGGTCCAGATGCCCTGTTCCGCCAAGCGAACCGCATTTCCATAGCACCACAGCACTTGCTCCGCTCTCTCTTTGAACCGAGCATCCAGTCGCGGCGTCTTCCAGTAGCGGGTGCGATGGGGTTGCAGATCGACGTCATCCAAGATGTACCGAACGGTGCGCGCACTGACGCCCGGTACAATCCCATCAGCCACGGCTTGCCGCGCCAGGTCATCGCTGGACCAATGCGTGATGTGCAACCCTTTGGCCACCGGTTCCAGACACGCCAGTTCTACGATCTGCGCCCTTTGTACCGGAGTGATTTGCAGATCTCTTCCCGAGTGTCCTTGCCGCTGATCGACGAGTAAGCCCAGCAGACCCAGGCGTCGATACCGTTGGCAGGTCCGCCAGATCGTGGATTGATCACAGTCCAATTCAGATGCAAGGACCTCACGCCGCCGACCTGCAGCCATCCCAAGTACTATGCGCGCCCGACGAACGCGGAACCACGGCAAGGTATTGCTATGGGCAATCCGCTCCAACTCCGATTGATCGGCACTGTCGATGATCACCTCATCCGGTCTACGCCCACGCATGCTCACTTTCCCGGTTTGTGTCGCGAAACAACGCCTCCTTCCCAGTCAGCGTACCGACAGCTGCAATTTAGTGCAAGTTTTGTTGCCAAAAACACTAGCAGCAGCCGAAGGCTCTTGCCCTCCGTGCCTTCCGCAGCAATGCCGCACAGGTCGGCCAGGGTCGCATAGAGGTCGAGCAACTCGACGGTCCGCGGCGAAACCTTGCCGTTGCCCTTCCCTTTGGGAACGTAGATGACGAACGGCACCCGAGCCGATTCCTCGAACAGGCACATCTTCTGCCACTGAC
>JBAPOI010000156.1:0-1753 GCA_049279555.1 Candidatus Sulfotelmatobacter sp. | reverse complement strand
AGCTATGGCTCTGATGGAGGTTTTATGAAGTCCTTCGGTATAAAGCTTTCGCGGCGCACTTTGTTTCAAAATGCCGGGGTCGTCGCGGGGGCTGGCCTTCTAGGTCTCGGCCACGAGAAGAACCTGTATTCACAATTGCAGTCAGTCGGCACGGGTGCGAACGGCCAACCCCGCGTCCTGGCTCTTATCGGGGACCGGCATCACAACGCCGACTACATTCGCGTCAGTCTTGACCCGGTATTCAAACAGCTGAATATCCCCATCGATTACACGTTGGAATACGACAAGATTTCAGCGGATCTGCTTAAGAACTACAACGTCTTTCTCATTTTTCGCGAGGGCCAGAATTGGCCCGGCGGCTACCTCGGTCCGGACATGTGGTCGGATTATTCGAAAAACCTGGAGAATGCCGCCGATTTTCCCGACGGTAAGGCCGTCACGTGGATGTCCGAGGAACAGGGTGCGGCTATCAAGGACTTTGTCAACGCAGGCAACGGGTTGTATGCACTTCATGATTCCAGCCACATCTCGCTCAGTTGCAAGAATTATCGTGATGTAATGGGCGGGGCTTTTATCGGCCACCCGCCGCTGCGTCCGTTTCGCGTGCGGCCTACGGAGAACAAACATCCTATTACGGCGGGCATTACGGAGTTCATGGTCAACGACGAGCAGCATTATGTGGCATACGACAAAGATCCGAAGTATGTTCTCCTGGAGGCAGAGAACGTCGACGGCTTGCCTTTCCAGACCCTCGGCACCAAGTCGATCTCCGCCTGGGCTTACGAATTTGGAAGTGGACGTGTTGTATTTACCGCTGTGGGCCACACAAACCATGCGATGTGGACACCGCAATATCTGGAAATCCAAAAACGATCGGTGCGGTGGCTGCTGAAGCAAATCTAACCGCCCGATTGACAATCGATGTCTTCAATCTAAAGAGGTGAGGAATCCATGTTCGTATTGCTTGTTGGACTGAAGGTGAAGACGGGGCAGGAGCAGACTCTGGCGAGTGATTTCGCGGGCCCTTTCTCGACAGCGATCTCCGCGCAGGAAGGGTTTCATCATGTGTCGCTGTTGCGGCCCAACGATGGTGGGGACTATGTGATGACCATCGCTTTTGAGAGTCAGCCGCTCCAGCAGAAATGGGTCGCAACCGAACTTCATGGGCAGGTGTGGCCCTTGATGGAAGGCCATTTGATAGAGTTCACCGTCAAGACCTACACCACGGTTTAACTCAGCGGCAAATTTCAGTATCTTGAGGTCACCAGCCAATGAATCAGAGAAGTCCTCGGGTTCGCACCGTTGCGGTTTTGTGCACTGTGGCTCTAACCATCTTGGGAATTTCCGGCGCCCAATCCGGCAATGCACCGAAATCGGCAGGCCGCGACTGGCCTGTTGCGAACGGCGACTCCGCAGCGGACCACTACTCCACGCTCTCTCAGATCAACCGGCAGAACGTGCATTCCCTGCACGTGGCGTGGACGTTCGATACCGGGGAAACCGGCGGGATGGAGTCCAATCCAATCATTGTCAAAGGCGTGCTATACACCTACACGCCAAGCCAAAAAGTGGTTGCAGTCGAAGCTGCTTCGGGCAAGCAGATCTGGAAATTCGATTCCGGCATTCATAGCGCGCAACCCGCGCGAGGGGTCACCTATTGGACGGATGGCAAAGAAAGCCGCATTTTTGCCACCGTGTCGAATTTTCTCTACGCGATTGACGCAGCGACCGGCAACGCGATTCCAACCTTCGG
>JBAPOI010000155.1:0-4208 GCA_049279555.1 Candidatus Sulfotelmatobacter sp. | reverse complement strand
TTCACTGACCATCGCATCCGCGACGCTGCAGACTTCGACAATCATCGCACCTACATCCATGAAATCCAGTGAAGCGCGGTCTCGTGGAGCTTGCCGGAGATTATCGTTATTGCTCTGCGTTTCCCGGGTTCAAATTGGACGGCTGGCCCTCAGCGGCTGAAGCCGCGTGATGGAGGAAGCTCTTTCAGCACGACTGAAGTCGTGCCCTTCCCAAGCCTTCCCCTTTGGAACCCTTGCACAGGAGAAAAAAAGCCCCGCTCTCGCGAGCAGGGCTTTGACTCAAGCTAGCAGCTAGGAGCTAGGAGCTATAAGCTGCGTCCTAGTACATGCCTTCCATGCCGCCGCCGCCGTGTCCGCCGCCGCCCATGGGAGCTTCCTTCTTTTCCGGAATCTCCGCGACCAGGGCTTCAGTGGTCAGCATCAGGGCTGCGATCGAGCCGGCGTTGGTGAGTGCGGTGCGCACTACCTTCGTCGGATCGAGCACGCCAGCCTTGATCATGTCCTCGTACTCGCCGGTCAGCGCGTTGTAGCCGAAGTTGCTGTCCTTCGAGTCGCTGATCTTGCCCAGAACCACCGCACCTTCTTCGCCGGCGTTCTCGGCGATCTGGCGCAGAGGCTCCTGGATGGCGCGCCTCACGATGTTGACACCGATCTGCTCATCACCCTCGAGCTTCAGCTTGTCGAGCGCCGAGACGCAGCGTGCCAGTGCCACTCCGCCGCCGGGGACAATGCCTTCTTCCACGGCTGCGCGAGTTGCATGCATGGCATCTTCCACGCGGGCTTTCTTTTCCTTCATTTCGGTTTCGGTTGCGGCGCCGACTTTGATCACGGCTACGCCACCCACCAGCTTCGCCAACCGCTCCTGCAACTTCTCGCGGTCGTAGTCGCTGGTCGTCTTATCGATCTGGCTGCGAATTTCTTTTACGCGGCCTTCGATCTCTGAGTGTTTGCCCTTGCCCTCGACGAGCGTGGTGTTGTCCTTGTCGATGGTGAGCTTCTTGACCTGGCCGAGATCGCTGATCTGCACGTTCTCGAGCTTGATGCCCAGGTCTTCCGTGATGGCCTTGCCGCCGGTGAGGATGGCGATATCCTGCAGCATCGCCTTGCGCCGATCACCGAAGCCAGGAGCCTTGACGGCCGCGACTTGCAGCGTTCCACGCAGTTTGTTGACGACCAGAGTTGCGAGCGCTTCGCCTTCAACATCTTCGGCGATGATGAGCAACGGCTTGCCACTCTTGGCAATCTGCTCGAGCAGCGGAAGCAGATCTTTCATCGAGCTGATCTTCTTCTCGTTGATCAGGATGTAGCAGTTCTCCAAAGCAACTTCCATGCGCTCGGGGTCGGTAACGAAGTAAGGAGAGAGATAGCCGCGGTCGAACTGCATACCCTCGACCACTTCGAGCTGGGTTTCGAGAGTCTTCGACTCTTCCACCGTAATGACGCCATCCTTGCCGACCTTCTTCATCGCTTCAGCAATAATGTGCCCAATGGTCTCATCGTTATTCGCGGAAATTGTGCCGACTTGGGCGATCATTTCGCCGCTGACGGGTTTAGAGAACTTGTCGAGTTCGCCTTTGGCGCGTTCGCCGGTTTTCTTGTCGAACTGGCCGCAGACGAGTGCGACTGCTTTCTCGATGCCGCGCTTCATCGCCATGGGATTGGCGCCGGCAGCAACGGTCTTCACGCCTTCGCGATAGATTGCTTGCGCAAGAACTGTTGCGGTGGTGGTTCCGTCGCCGGCTACGTCGCTGGTCTTGCTGGCAACTTCGCGAACCATCTGGGCGCCCATGTTCTCGAGGCCGTCCTTCAGTTCGATTTCTTTGGCGACAGTTACGCCGTCCTTGGTGATCGTCGGCGAACCGAATTTCTTTTCGATGACAACGTTGCGGCCCTTGGGGCCGAGTGTGACTTTCACTGCGTCGGCGAGAAGGTTGACACCGCGCAGAATTGCCTGGCGGGACTCTTCTCCGTGTACGATTTGTTTTGCCATGATTCTTTTCTCCTAGTTCTGTTTTGCAGGACTGGCCTGCGGATTTTTTCAAGAGGCTGTCAGCTCTCGGCTGTCAGCTTCTAGCTCCTGGCTTCTAGCTCAATTACGGAGCCGTGGTGGATGAGATCCTTCGCGCAAAGTGCGCGCTCAGGATGACAATCCCTACTTACCGGCGTGCGCCTGCGGTTTCCTTCTTGCTGGAGCTGGCGGTGCTTGATGCGCCGGTGAGGATGCCGAGGACTTCGTCTTCTTTCATGATGATGAAGTCTTCGCCATCGATCTTGATTTCGGTGCCGGAGTATTTGCCAAACAGGATACGGTCGCCTTCGTGAACGGCGAGAGGAAATGTCTTGCCTTCATCGTTGGTGCGGCCTTTGCCGGTGGAAATGACTTCTCCCTCTTGCGGCTTGTCTTTTGCGCTGTCGGGGATGATGATGCCGCCTCGGGTGGTGGAAGCTTCCTCCACACGGCGGACCAGGATACGGTCGTGCAGTGGGCTAAATTTAGCCATGGTTGCAACTCCTTTCAAGGGTTGAGTAGAAGGTTAGGTTTACGTAAACCTATGAATTGTTTTGAGTTAGGGAGAGCTGTTAGCACTCTTGCCCATCGAGTGCTAATTATAGGGATGTGAGTGGGGAGTTGTCAAGGGGTAGGTGAGCAGGTCGTGCTCCTTCTACCCTCGTTGCCGTGCGCCAGTTGTCGAGGCCGCGCGGGCTGGCGATGGGCAATGCTTGGGAAGGGCACGAGTTCACTCGTGCCGCAAGGGCGCTGCGAATCACGCGGCTTCAGCCGCTGAGGGCCAGCCGTCTAGTTTGAACCCCGAGTAGGCTGAGCAATAGCGATAATTCGAGGCCGACTCTACGAGTCCACGCCTCACTGGATTTTCGTGGATGTATCCACGATGCACCTCAAAATCAACGCAGTCCCGAATACGATGATCCGTGAATCCACGTTGCCATACTTCGCCTTTGCGACCCAGCTCCGCTCCAAGCGCGTGCGAGTAGCCTCCCTTGATGAACTGAATTGACCGCTCCAGCGTGACGCCGGGCGCCGGGGTTAACAACATTAAATGAACGTGTTCCGGCATGAGGACAAAAGCATGTAGTTCAAATCGTCCCTGCCTGCGATAGCCGTAGATGGTCTTAAGAAAAAGTCGAGCGTAACTTTCCACGACAAAAAGTCTTCGGCGTTGCCAAGTTGAGAACGTGACGAAATACGTTCCATGCGGAGAAAGATCCCGAGTAGGCTTCAAGAGCACACCTCAGCGGCTGAAGCCGCACTCTAGCCAGCTTATTGCGGCACGAGTGAACTCGTGCCCTTCCCGAGCTCAATTTCGTTCGCTGTGTGCTGGTTCGGGAAAAACAGCCGGAGTCGCGCCGCAAACCACTTGGTTTGGGAAGGGCACGACTTTCAGTCGTGCCGTAAGTCCGTCAAATCGACTTCGGCTTTAGCCACTGCGGTATGCTGTTGAAGCGGGAAAATTCTTCCGCTTTCTGGAGGCATGGAATGAGTTTTTCGGTATCGGCAGCAGATGAGCGAGTGCTGGACGTGTAATCGACGGACGACGCGTTGAGCGTGAGTCTGCATGATGGGCGTGTAATCACGGTACCGCTGGTATGGTATCCACGGCTGCTTAACGCCACGCCTTCCCAACGCCAAAATTGGAAGGTTGCCGGCGGCGGGTATGGCATTCATTGGCCCGACTTGGACGAGGACTTGAGCACAGAAGGATTGCTGCGCGGCGCGCCCGCGCCCAAGGTTTCAGTGCACGCGAAGTAGGCCGTTCAGCTTTCAGCCATCAGTAAAGTCAAAGGCCCTGCTCGGGAGAGTGGGGCTTTTTTCCTGCCGTAAGAATTCATTTGTCATTCCGGACCCGGGCGACGGCCCGGTGAGGAACCTGCTTTTCACTCTATCTAGCGGAGCGCGGCCCATGATCCCCCTCGGCTCGGGCCGATCCCACAGAACCATGAGCTAGGCTGTGGGCGGTTATACAATCTTTTGAAGGCTGGCTATCCATCAGGGAGGGCAGGTGTCGACTCAGCTTCTGGAAAATGAAATCCGGCGCTTCCTTTCTACCGGGGAACCAGAGGTTGTTTGCGTTAGCGGCCGCTGGGGTGCGGGAAAGACATACGCCTGGAATCGATACCTGGAAGAGGCCCGATCCCAATCGCAGATCGCTCTTCGTCGCTATTCTTACGTGTCTCTCTTCGGCTTCAAC
>JBAPOI010000154.1:0-5728 GCA_049279555.1 Candidatus Sulfotelmatobacter sp. | reverse complement strand
GGATTCCGCGGCGCGCGACCTCTAGTATCAAGTTGTCCAGAGTTTGCGATGATAGGTCAGAACAGTTAGGGAGACGTTGGACAACGCTTCGCAACGTTTCCCTGTCTACCTCCGTAATTTTGGCGAGCAGGTAATAGCCGTTGCTGTCACCAGCCCTACTCGAATACGAAGGGAGATCATAGTCCCAAAGATACGTATCTTCGAGCCAGCCCCCTAAGAAGCATGCAGGGTCGACTGCGGAGGAAGATACGGCAACGTACCGAGAGTTTGATAATGCTGACCGAAGAACATGTACGCTCGGCGCAAATACATAGCCGTAACGAGTTGCCGCTAGATTCTCAAGTCGGGCGATCGCCGCCGCGGTCTTATCCAATAGGCCATCGCCGGAAGGGGTCGGCGCAGCCCCCATGCGCGATTCGACCAAGAACGCTCCGGATCCGGCCCTGAGTTGTTGTCTGATTCTGGCTCGAATGAGGCTTCCCGGCCCCATCGGAGAGGCGAGCTGGCTGGGTTCCGTGGACATGTTGGATGTCTCCAACTGCGCCACGATTGTGAGGTCCGGCTGTGGACCATCCTTCATCGGACTACGGTACCAACTCACCGAATTCTGTGTATCCTCAGCCAGATTGGAAATCTCTGCTTCATCGGGTCGATGATCATCGGATCTCTGATCAAGTATCCTGATGAACCGTCTTCCCATCGATCTCAGTGCCGGACGGTCATCTTGCTGTGCACCGAATCTTGATCTGCACCATGCAACAAGTCCGTCGTTGGTGGCACTATTCTGACTTGATGAACTCGTCACGGAGACATTCAGGACGGGCTTAGCCGCCAGCAGGCCAGAGATATCATCCAAGCAACGACGCACTTGAGAAACACTAAAGCTGCTCGAAAGGCCGCCGATCAAGATTCCAAACTCCTTCTCGAAGGGGGTCTTGATGCTAGTGTCCCCGATACCTTCAAGGCGTGTGCCGTTCCACAGAACCGACCAATAGTCAGAATTAGATTCGACAGAGAGAAACACCTGATCTCTGAAACCGCCGGTAGCGGTTCGAAGTGGAAGCGTCATAATATCGAGAATGTTGTGCGGATTGAGGATGCTCGCTGCAGGGCAGGGCATCTTTCGATGCGCAAAAAAAAGAGTTCTCTGTGCCAGCGCTTGCCACGCAAGGCGAACAGGGTGCAGTGGAGAGACTAATATGGCGTCAGGATCTAACACCAACGTTTTCCGGTCTCCCTCCAGTCCAGTTACTATTGCCAGGTCACACCAACTTGCGATTTCTGGGGAACTGTCGAGCCATTCCAAGTACGATCGAACATAGGAGTCGAGATCCTCTTCGAAGACTGGATCGTCAATCAGCCATTCCCCGAGACGGGCTCCTTCGATAAGTTTGCTGTCGTCGCCTTGAATCTTGTTAACGATCGATTGGCGGCACTTAAGAAACGTAGGTGGCGGGACCATCTCGTTGACTGGTGGCCGGGGATCGCTAAGGAATCGGCCTTTTGAAAGAATCGTGTCCTCCTGCGATGCCCAATTACGAACCCGCCAGTCATCTGCATAATCGGGGCCGAATACAATGGGATAGTAGGAGTGCATGACGTGCTCCGTGGATAACATCCAACTCTGTAAATCCGCGGAGCGGTGTTGCCGATTTACATGAACGGAAGAGCTTCCTTGGCGATCTCTTCTCTGCCTGTTCAAAAGTATCAGGCGTTCGAATTCACTGCTGCACTGCTCCGCTTGCACTTCGTCACAGGCGAGGGAGAGCCTAAGCTTGCTTGGGGCTGCCGAATTTGGCCGCAACACGAATATGTCATAGCTAGAATCAATGCCAGCCTCGACCTCTACTCCGCACTCCGTGTCTGAAATCCTTGCGATCTTCGAAATCAGTTCGTCTGTCTGAATGCCTGTACCGTTGTCACGGCCTATTGCAGTCTCGCCGAGTGCGCAGCCCGGTCTGAGATAAATGTCCAGATAATGACGCCCCTGTCCTTGAAGAATCAGGGTTGCCTCTAACGAAACCTTGTCGGCGGCGCTACGTGGGGCCTTTGGCGGGGAGGTCTTTCGCGCAGTCCGTGCGCAGACCATTACGCCTGGCCCCCAATGGTTCATGGAGATAACGCGAGTACTTCCTTTGTTCATCCCGGCTGAGGTAGCTACATACCGAATCGGAGTTTTATGTTCTGGAACGGCATCGTCAATTAGCTCGCTGGTCTCATTGACATTTAGAACCCATGATCTTTTTGAGCCGACACCGGCACCGTCTCTTGATATGAGGATCTGGCTGTCGGGAGGCGAACTTGGCGGGAGAGTAATCTTTAGCGTTACCGAATCGCTCACGACGGGCACAATACCGCTTTTTTGGGTCGTGATTGTATTCGTGCATTCGATGTCGATTGCCTCCTCACTCCGCTGATCCTCGTCGAGCAGATATTGCCATTTCTCTATGCTCAGGAGAGCCCACCAGCTCGGCTCGACTAGAACGGCGTCTCCAATGTAAGGACCATAGTAGTGGGGCATCGCTCTCGCAACTGCAGTCGATACGGGACAACGACTCTGTAGTTGCGAAAGAAGTTCATCCAGCGCTTCGGTTTCTTCGGAAGATGCGCGGGACTTGATCTGCTCGATACATGGCCGGAAGCCATCCTCCAATCGTTCAGCCAAAGCTTTGAGGACAGAGACCTGAGATACCGGATTCAAAGATCCGTCTTCGAGCGCAGGGAATCCGCAGGCCAGACTTATAGCATTGGCAAAATCAGGGCGGTTCGGGTCGATAGACCACACACGCGACAGAACGAACCAGGCGGCACGCCTATCCGTACCGTACCGCTCAACTTCATCGGCCGCAAATACAGCATCTCGCACCAGATGCCGAGCGAGCTCGATGCCTTCTTCATTACGCCATCCAAAGCGTTGCAGCCCTTTTCCAACGAGACTCTCGATGAATGAGTCCTGCCACCATTTGTCGATGGGTTCATTGCCGGAACTGTTCTGTGCAGTCAACCCGCAATCAAATCTCGTGGACGTTTGAGACAGATTTGTCTGGTAGCCAGGGGGCAAGAGAACTAGAAAGCGCGGACAATAAGGTGAGTTGCGAAGGTCTAGAAGATGATTGTGATCGCAGCAACCCGAAACGCCAATAGGAGGATTCTCAGTTCCCTCCGGGAGATCCTTCATTAGGAGCAGCACGGGAACTGTCACGGTACGTTGATTACCAAGATTGGCTGAGATTCCCCCGCCTTCGATTACAAGCTGGAAGACCTCTCTCAAAAGCTCAATAGGAGGGCCATTGAATACCGCTCGCAATTCAGCCTGCTCAGACCGTAGATTCGCAAGCTGCTGTGCAACGATTTCCTGAACCTGCTCTGCGATGGCGATCGATATCGGTCTCATCAAGCGTTCCCTCGTCTGACGATGTTGAAGGGTGGCACTAGCAGAATTCCGCTTTCAGCATCAGGACTGTCCAGAATGAGTCCCAGCATCCGCAACTCACGACCTAGGTCACTCGTGCCAATATCATTCACCCCTACGTTGATTCCGTACAGCGCCAGGTGCTTTGACAAGTGCTTAACTGACCGCGGTCCACTATACTCCCGAAGACAGCAGTGAACGATCGCGAGAAGAGCGACAGGCCCAAGTGAGAGAACCCACGGGGCGCTCTTCGCGGTACCCCGCTTATTCAGCACATATCCTTGGTCATAGCTTCTGAGTGTTTGATCTGCCGTTTGCCGTTTTCCGAGGGTGTATCGACTAAACTCCAAGAGATTCGAGCCAATGCCCTTTTTGCAAGCCAGCGTCCGCGCGTGGACGTCGCTGAGGTCTTGAAACTTGCGAAGAGTACCCAGACTTATAAGCTGCGCTCTATGCGTTCGAATGAGCTGAAGCACATGAACGATATCTTCAGCCGAGTTCAGCGTCGTCAGTGAAAATCCTAAGTCCTCTAGCTCCCAAAAAATCGCATTCAAACCCAATCTTGACGTAAGATACCCTGATGCCAGATCACGAATAGGTGGCACCGCTAAATTGCCATACGAAAGATAGTGCGTATCAGGCGTAAATATCTCGTTCCGAACGTCCTCCGCGCAGCTAGGGTTCGCCATCTCTGACCCGGCCAAAATGCCATGAACTACGTTCCACAACCGACTATTCAATCCGCAGAGCCACAAGACATGGGCTGCCGCTCCAATCCTTATAACCGCTTCTAGCAGACTCACCCATTGCCTTCGGGTCATGGCACCCTTTGCCTCGATGACCGCAGACAAATCAATGACAAACTGCTTAGCTGGGTAATTGAACGCGGATTTGTCTTCTATTGGAAGATCGGTTTCAACAGGGAGGGCAGAGGGATTCCATGATTCCCTTGAATTGCCTCGTCGCTCAAACTCTGCCTGCAGCCACCGGGCCCACGCGTCGTCGTTCTCATCCACCGAGAGTGCGTCAAATAGCGCCCTCCACAACGCTTGTGATTCTTCAAGCGTTCCACAACCCATTTGGATCATTCGCTGAATTAGCGTTCCAGGATTCCAAGAGTTTCCAGAGAGTCGTGCTGAACCTGAATATAGGCTTATGTTCGGCACCAGGGGGCATAACTGGAGGAATCGCTTAGAGGATTGGTTCGGTTGTTTAGGACTTGCTAGAACGCCGTGCAAAATCGTTCGCCACGTGTCGCCCGAGATTGAGCCTGGGATTGGCTTGTTGGCGGTCGCCAACTGAGATCTGCGGTCAAGCTCCTTCCCGGCAGAAGGGACCATGTTTTCGGAGAATGTATCGAAACCAATGGAGCGGTATAGCGATGCCACCACAACCTCGGCGGTGGAGAATTCGGGCGCAGGCTTGATTCCGAAGGCTGACTCCGCATAGCATCGGTGCGACTTCTTCCATGGGTCTTCCAGAAACTCGTTTAGGCTCACGCATCCCCCTCACGCCTTATAAGAAATTCGCCACGCTGACGCACGATGAGATCCTTTCTTGCGCCTATCCTGATGCTGCCATCCTCCAGAAGCTCTTCATCACGGACAATGTGTCCACCGAGTCGCGCGCGGGTGATATCCAGAAGAGCTACGACGGCTCGGGGAAGTGACGCTGGAACCATCCCGTCCCGCAGGTCGCGCACCGACTTGTAAAGCCCGTATGTGAGTGGAATAAACTCGCCCGTGGACCCCGAGCCGACCGACAAGAATCTCAATGCCGACTTTGGCCGCGCGACGGACGGGTCGTTTGCGACCTTCACCTTTTGCTTGTTTGTGGTCAAGGTGACCCTTCTTTCAACTGAGGGCGTAGGTTCTCCAAAAGTCGTATTTAGCACGACAGCAAAACGATCATCCTCGTTCAAAAGCTTTTCTACTTCCTTGGCAGCGTCATACAAGAGTTCGGATTTTCCGGCTACGACGTTTTCGAAGTCGGCCAAAGTATTACTCTCATATACGGCTGCGCTTCGAGCTCCTACGGAACGACGCACGAGGCGACATGCAAATTCGCGGACGAGGGCCTGTATGCGTCCTGCGGTCTCCGTTCTATTCCTCGTCACCGAAGGGTCAGAGAGACGCCTATCTGCGACATCAAGCCTTTTCAGAAGATCGATTTCTAGAACGTCGAGACAGTGATACTTGCGAACGTAGCGAAGTCCCTCTCCAACCGACTGACTAAAGCGAATGTCGAGCTCCCTGAAGGCAACCTTGGTATTACCGCTCAATTCCACTTCGGTATCAGGGTCGGCAAGTGCCGGAT
>JBAPOI010000153.1:0-5786 GCA_049279555.1 Candidatus Sulfotelmatobacter sp. | reverse complement strand
ATAGCGGAGGTGGAACCCTTAGGCGCTGACAGGTTCGCGGGGTCCAAAGAATAAAAGCAGCACAAAGCCGGCGACATAGAACGGCAGGCTTTGCTGAAAGCTGAAGCCGAGAAAGCGGAGAACCAGGCCAAGCAGCGCCAGCGCCTCACATAGCGTATAGGTTGCTATGTAGCCAGTCTTCCAATGGCTCAAGCTGATGGAATCGTCGGGTCGGGCGGCCAGATCTTCCGCGGGACGCAAGACTAAAGTACGCCTCACTAGGAAGATCACGCCAACTAGAGCCACGCCGGCTGTTGTGAAAACATAGCTCAGCGACGAGTCCGCGGGGTGCGCTGCGAAACTTATAATTTTCCCCACGACCGCATAGAGCAGAATGCTGCCCAGCATGGTCCACTGGACCACGCGCAAACGTCGGACGGTCCCCCTCATTGTTTCTATTCTGCCGCAGTTCGAGGAACAGTGAGCGCGAATCTCGCAATCCGAATCCGTCTAAGCAATACCTCAGGCGAATTAATTTCTGATTTCTTGATTTCTGATTGTTGATTGCAGTCCCGCTTCGCGCACGGGTTTACTCGGCAATCAACAATCAGAAATTGTTGTGTTGTTGCGGATGCGCAATCCCCACGAGCTAGTGTCGATGTTCGCTTCTCCGTTGCCCTGGCCGCATCCGGAGAAAAATCTGAAACGACACTGGATAGTTTCCATACGCTGCATCCAGCACTGCGGGCTTGGAATACACCGTTACATCCGCGCCCATTCCCAGTTGCCACGCGTGATTCTGTATCAGATCGCGCGTGCCGCCGAAAGTGTATGCCCCGACCCGGTAAGCCGGATGTACCGCCGCGAAAGGAAACAATTCATCCTTGTCCACCAACTCGAGTCGCGTGAATCCGTAATCGCGCCGCAGAAAGTTCAGCGTCGATTCGAGCAGGTAACCATTCAGATTTGTGCCCGTCGCGATTTTATGCACTCGTCCCCACACCAGCGACGTCGCCCAATTGCCCTGTGACAGCGGATGATCGTATTCAACCGACGCCGTCTGCCGCCACTGGCTGCCCGGTTCGAGAGCCTCGGGATGCTCCAGTCTTCCCACGCTATATTGTGCCGTCCAGTCGCGCACCGGCGCGATACTCGCTCGTCCCGACCATGAATCGAGCGTCGCCGGTTGAATGCTCCAACGCTCTTCATTCGGTTCGCGCCCGTTAAATGCCGAACCTTCCAGCTTGACGCGGTTGATCACAAATCCCGTCGTAACCACACCGAAACTGGTGTGTGTCGAGTCCTGCAAATGATGACTCAGCGGCGCCAGCGGCAACTCCGAAGCCGAAGTGCGATGAATGTAGGTGACCGGCCCCAGTGCCGGCTCCGCCGACGGCCCACCATACAATTCCCAGGAAACTTTTTCCGAAAGCGGCAGCAGGTACAAGGCAGAAAGCTCGGCAAACACATTATGCGGATGCTGGTGATCGACTAGCGGTTCGCCGTGGTAAGTCTCTCCCGTCTGAAACAATTCCGGAAAGCCGGGATGCGGCGAGGTCAACGACTCCGCTGAAAACATCTGCCGCAGCAAAATCGTTCCGCCGCCGAGCTTGTGCTGCTCCATCAGCATTCCCCAATTCACCGACTCGGCTTTGCCTTCGCCACGCGGTCCGCCTTGCTGGTTGTAGTCGGTGAAGATCACTCCATGTGCCATAAGTTCCCAGCCGCCGGGCATCCACATCCACTCGCGTCCCGGAGCGGATGCGGGCTCCCATCCAGTCCCCGACCCGGCGTGCGGCGAGGGCAACTGTGAAACTGCCTCTACCTCCATCTGCATCCCCATTTGCATTCCGCCATGCATGTCATGCATGGAATCGTCCTGTGCCGAGGCGATCGGCATGGCCAAGGCAACGATGAGCAAAGACATGAAAATTGAATGAAAGCCGGAATTCGTCACCAAAGTCCTTTTCACAAGAATGCCTCAACAAGAATAACGCTCAAGGATGAACGATCTGATCCAGCAGATCGCGCAACGGTCACGCTCCGCCAAGAACAAACAACAGAAGACTGTAGAGGGCTTGCGGCTAGATTCTAAGAGTCAGAAAGCCGGGAGGGATGACGGAAGGAGCGAGTGCAGACCAGGAATGATCCTGAGCCTTGGTGGCAACAAACAACGGGATGGCTTCGATCTCAACCGGCCGCATTCCCGGACGCGGTGAGAACACCCTAGCTACCAGAGCTGATGGATGCCGGTTCATGCAGCAGCGATAGTCAGCAGGCTGCGAAGGAGATGGAACTCTTGAATGGTGACATTCTGCCATGGAAGAGGGCAGTATGGGATGCACTGCCGCGGCCGGTAACAAGCACGCGCTTTCCGCTACAGCGGCGGCCATTGTGCACAAAAGCACAGCGATGACGATTCGAGAAATCATTCCGATTGGACGGGTAGCGGAAGGCTTAATCACTACTAAGTCCCCGTGATCTTCATGCGGAGCTCTTCCGGCAGGCGTTCACGGATCTCTTGTGGCAGGCGGTCGTGCACCCGGCGCGCGCCTTGCTTCGCCGCATCCAGCACGGTGACTGGCGCGGGCGTGGCTACGGCTACCACCAGCCAGATCAACGCCGAAAGCGCAAAGCCCGCCAGCGCCGCGATCTCAAGCCAGAAGGCGTGCCGCGGACCGAAGTGCCGCACCACTCCAAAGGCCAGCAGAAAAACGCCGCCTGAAACCGACGCCAGCGCGATCAGGCCTACGTCGATGATGCGATGCATGCGCTGCCGACCGCGGCAAAACTCGCAACCCGCGAAGTGGCCTTCATAGTCGCCGCGCATTTCCGGCGCCAGGCCGGAGATGTCATAACGCCAGCCCGCCAGAATTTTGCCTACAATGGGATCAGTGCACTGCTGACTCATAAGTTACTACAGTCGAATCGGCGGCAAGACTTCCGACTGCACCGCCACCAGCACACGGTTCTGAAACAGACCGCCCCGCAGCCCCAGGGCCTTTTCCGCCTCTCTCCGCGCAATTTCCGGATGATTGTTCTGTTCAGAGAGATGCGCCAGCACGACAAAGGCTGCACTATTATCATAGTCGCTGGTGAAGAAATGTGCGAGTTTTTCGTTCGAAAGATGGCCCACGTTGCTCGCCACCCGCTGCTTTACCGCCCAGGGATAGGCCCCCACTCGCAGCATTTCGACGTCGTGATTCGACTCCATCACCAGCACATCCGACCTCCGCAGGTGGTCGCGGACGTTGGCGGGCAAGTAACCAAGATCGGTGGCCACGCTGACCTTCGCACCTTCAATGCGGAAGGTGAAACCCACCGGATCGGCAGCGTCGTGCGGAATCGTGAAAGGCTGCACTTCGATATCGCCAACCTGAAAACGGCGCCCCGATTCGAAGCGCTCCAGTTTTTCGAGGTGCGGCCGCTCGCCATTCTCGCTGCGCAAGGCCCGCGCCCAGGCCGCATGCGTCGCTCCCGTCATAAAAATTGGGATGCGCAGCTTCTTGGCTAGCGTTGCCAATCCGTACACATGATCGGAATGTTCATGAGTGATCAGAATCGCCGAGAGCGATTGCGGATCTTCTCCCAGCGATTTCATTCGTTTGAAGGTCTCGCGGCAGGAAATGCCGGCATCGACCAGAATCTTGGTGCGCGCGCTGGCCACAAAGGCGCAATTTCCCTTGCTGCCGCTCGCCAGCATCGACACCATCACGCACATGCAGGGAAGCATACGCGACCTCCCTGTGGATTAGGGAGTAACTTCTCGATCATCCGATACCTTGGGCTGTTAGAGCGGGAAGAGTGCGGGTTCGGTTCCCAAATCCAAAAAATCGAAGCCCGAAAATTCAAGGTCCTAACTTCGAGCTCCGAACATCAAGCTCGAGCGGCCAAAGCGCTCAAGTCGGCGAGTGCAGGAAATGAACGCGGGGAGCACAGAGTCCGTTCGGCGGGCATGGACCCGGAATCGAGTGCCTTCACCAGCATCTCGAGAGCGTGTCCTGCCATAGGTGGGATGACCACCGTCGCGCGCAACTGCCCGGTGCGCACCCATTCCTGCCCGGTTTTCCTGACGCCGTCGCAGCCAATGAACGGGATGTCCAGCCATGGTTTGCGTTCCGTCACCGGCAGGTCTAGCAACGCTTTCCTCGCTCCGATCGCCATGCTGTCGTTCTGGCAGACCACGGCGCGAATATCAAGCTGGTGCGACGTACTCAACGACAGCCAGGACTTGATGGCCCGCTGCGCGCTGCGTTCCGACCAGTCGCCCTTGAGCGTCTTCAGCGCGACCCCGTGCGGCTTGGTAGCCAGAAAACCCTTGTTGCGCAGGTTCGCCGCGCTGTGAGTCGAAGGCCCCTCGATGTAAAGAACGTTGCCTTCCGGGGCCAGGGCCGCCAGCTGTTTTCCCTGAATTCTGCCCACTTCTTCCTGATCGGGATCGACCGCGAACACCGGCACCGTGGCCGTCCGGCGCAGGTCAGATATATAGTCGGCCTCACGGTTGAGGATCACCCAGCCGATACCAGCAGCCAATGCGGCTTTCGCAACCTGCGGCATGGAGGTCCCCACCGGCTCGACCAGAATCGCATCCGGACGTTGTGCGCGGTCCTGAACGATCTTTACCAGTTGTTGGGACTGATTGACCGCGTCATTGTCCCCATAAACGATGTTGAGTTTTACGCCCAGGCGGGACGCTGCTTCGACTGCGGATGCCGCCTGTTCGGCCTGGTAATCGTTATCTTGGGTGGTTAGAGCCACCACTACATTCAGTTTTGACATAGAGTAGGAGGTCTTCGCGGTCCTCCGAACTATCTACGGCAGGGGTAGTACTTCCGTATTCTGCCCCGACAATTAGAGCGCTCCAAGTTACGATAGTGTTTTTTGAGTCCCAATCGCGAACTTTCCCGCTGAGGACGGGGTTGGAAACGGGAAGCGATTGTTTGGGTGAGTTGATGAAGAGGAAGGCGCAGAGCCTGGGATTCTCACTGCAGGTCTCAGGTTAGCCTTTGGTATTCGGTCGATGCGACGCGGCCCAAGACCCAAGACCCAAGACCCAAGACCTGATTCACTTTCCTTGCCGCAGATGATCCAGCACGCCACGCATAAGTGACCCGCCATAGGCGCCGGCAATGCCCGGCAATGCGGTGAGGAATGATCCGAAGACCTGGCTCCGCGTGGGTTTCACGGCCATGACAAGGTAGGCGGCGAGCTCGCTGAGCGGAATAAACACGCCCACGACGACGACCCACCGCCACGGCCAGCTCGGGCGCAGCAAACCAAGCAGCATGCACGCTGCCAGCACCAAGAGAGCCGTAAACAGCAAATCATTGATAACGACGTCGGCCCATCCCGTGCCGATGCCGGCGAGCGCCGCGAGCCCATAAAACGGCCAATCCCTTCGGCCAGCCGACGAAACTATCTCAGTAGTCATGAGTGCCGCGGGTTTCATTGGGTATTGGGTACTAGCTACTCCAAAATCTCAATACTGATAAAACCCGCGCCCGCTTTTCTTGCCTAGCCACCCCGCATCCACCATCTTGATCAGCAACGGACACGGCCGATACTTCGGATCGCCCAGCCCCTCCTGCATGACCCGCATGATGTCGAGGCAAACGTCGAGCCCGATAAAATCAGCCAGCGTTAGTGGCCCCATGGGATGAGCCATCCCCAGCTTAAATACTTCATCGACCGCCTCCGCCGTCGCCACGCCCTCCATCACCGCATACATTGCCTCGTTCAGCAATGGCATCAGCACGCGGTTCGAAACAAATCCCGGTGCGTCGTTCACCTCGACCGGGGTTTTATCG
>JBAPOI010000152.1:0-1709 GCA_049279555.1 Candidatus Sulfotelmatobacter sp. | reverse complement strand
GCAATTCACCGTACAGCTTGCGGAGATCGCCTCGCTGCCGGTGAAGGAAGCGGAATCGCACGAGGCCGCGCAACCCGGAATCATCTATCTCTGCCCCGGTTCGCATCACCTGAGGCTTTCTTCAACGGGCAAAATTGTCTTGGACGCCGGACCGCGCATCGATGGCTATCGCCCCTGCGCGGATGTGGCGTTCGAATCCGTCGCGGCCTATGCGCGCGGGCTTGCCGTGGGCGTCGTACTCACGGGCATGAGCAACGACGGCGCCAAAGGCGTAAGAGCGATCAAAGCCGCAACCGGTTACGTAATCGCGCAGGACGAATCGAGTTCCGTAATTTTCGGTATGCCGGCAGAGGCGATTAAAACCGGCGTGGTGAACGAAATCCTCACTCTCGACGCCATCAGCGCGGCCATTGAAAAGCGCGCCGCGAAATTGGCGCGGCTCGTTCCCGTGGAAGCCCGATGAAAATCGCCGCTCAAGAAACTGGGAAGTCGCGGCGCTCGCGCCATTCCGAGCAAATGATTCTGTTCGTGATTGCCAACCGCATGTTCGCGATTGCCGCCGATTCCGTGCAGGAAATTCGCAGCACGGACAGCCTGGCCGGCTCCGCGAACGAGATCGAGCACACCGACATCTCGAAAGTGCGCCACACGCTCGAGCGCAGCCGCCAGACCTACTACGTCGTCAACGCCGGCGCGCATTTCGGCTTGCCCGTCACGCGACCCACGCTCGTGCTGATCCTCAGGCGTCTGCGCGTCGCTGTTCTCGTCGATCGCATCGAACGCATGGCGGAAATTGCGACGGTGCATCCGCTCCCGCACGCCTTCGCGGGCGACGAACGCCGCTGGTACCGCGGCCTCACGTACGTCGATGACCACGTGATTCCCGTGGTCCAGCCATCCGGCTTCTTGACTGCCGTTGAATTCCAGCGTCTCGATCGCGCCTCTGCTTCCATTGCTGCACAACGCGATCTCGAAGGAGCCGTCCCGGCATGATCGCGGAAATCCAAAACGCGAGCGCCAATTCCTACGTCCTGCTGCAAATCGGCAACCGTCGTTTTGCGTTGCCCGCAGGAATTGTCTCCGAACTCGCGCCGCCAGTCCGTCTGCACACCTTCCCGCACAAATCGCCGCTCGTGGCCGGCGTAATCGTGCGCCGCGGCCACATCATTCCGATTTACGACGTCGCATCGATCCTGCTCGGCAGAAGCTCTTCCGTGCACAGATTCTATTTGATCGCGCGTCGCGAATTCGCCGGCGGCTCCGAGCCTAGCGGAATTCCCGTAAGCGGAGAGTGCGAACTCGCAAACGCGGAACTTCAACCGCGGCTCGACGATCGTCCTCCGTATATTGCAGGTCAGCTCGCGATCGATGGCGATTCGATCGACGTCCTGAACTTTGATGCTCTCGTTGCCGCCGGTGGCGCACACAAGATCGAGCCAGCCGCTGCAGAGGCGCAATCATGACCCAGCCCGCCTCCAACGCTCCTCGCATCCTGCTCATCGATAGCAATGTTTATTTCTCGAAACGCGTCAGCGATGCTCTCCAGCAGCAAGGTTTTGAAGTCACAGTGAGCACGCAAGCGGCCTACGCGCTCACGATGCTCGAATGGAACGCGCCCAGTGCGATCCTCTGCGCCACGAATCTGCGCGAAATGGGCGCCCTCGAAATGGCTCCGATTCTCCACGCCGACGCGAAGACCGCAAGCATTC
>JBAPOI010000151.1:0-2428 GCA_049279555.1 Candidatus Sulfotelmatobacter sp. | reverse complement strand
GCCGACCTAGGAGAGACCGATTCGGGCGTGCGTCTTGCGGCGCGAGTCGGAGAAACGACGCGTGAAGAAGAGGATGCTCTCGTTGAGTACTTGATGTTTCTGAGGTCGCGGCGGCAAGGAGGCGATCGTTGACAATGTGGTCGGTTTCAACAGCAAAAATGTTCGACCGTTGTCAGCGGCAATGGTTCTACAAAGCTCACGTTGCGAGCGCGAAGGCCCAAGACGACGTGCGCCGGCTCGCTTACCTATTATCGAAATTGCAAAGCGTGAGCGCATGGCGTGGGAACGTCGTCGATCATGTGCTGAGCAAAGAAGTCATTCCGGCAATTCAGCGCGGCGGGCAAATTTCGGCGGAAAGTGCAATCGCATCCGCGATGCGGTTGTTTGACCGTCAGCTCGCAGTCGCGCTGGAACACCGAATTCACGAAACTGGATTCCGGCCAAGCGCGCTCGGCGACGACTTCGCGGCCTTCCACGCAATGGAATATGGCAGGGGAGTGACTGCCGAAGAAATCGAGCAAGCTCGGCAGGACGTAAGGCATGCAATCGAGACGTTCTTTTCCATGGGAAAATTACTGGATCGCCTTGCTTCGGCTCGACGCCTTGTGACACAGCGCCATCTGTTTTTCTCCCACGGCGATACAACCGTTAGAGCAGTACCCGACGTTATAGTTTTTTCTGACCACGCCGCCCCGGCGATTATTGATTGGAAGGTACACGCCTTCGGCCGCCACGATGCTTGGCTTCAACTTGCCGTTTATGCCTCTGGATTGACGCGGACGACCGCGAGATTGGATTACCAAGTCGCAACGGACGCATTTGCACCTGAAGAGATTGGACTTCTCGAAGTCCAACTTATCACCGGGGCGCTCCGCCGTCATCGTCTGAGCGCAGACGATGTAGATCGCGCCGACGCCTATATCGCTAGGAGCGCGGAGGCGATGGCTCTCGCGATAGGTGATTCAGGTGAAAAGGCATGCGATCTGCCGCCGGAGTCATTTCCGGCGGCACGTTACGCCTCCAGTTGTGAGACTTGCGCGTATCGTCGGATGTGCTGGGAGACGCTGCAATGACCGAGATAGAAACAAACATCTTCTCCATTGAGAATATACGCGACCTGAATTTCGCGTACGACACTTATGCGGTGCGGAATCTAAAACGCGAGCAGGCCGAGTATTTTCAAAATAAAGATCATCTCGTGCGCACTTTGAGTTTCAAGCTTGGCGCTCCCGTTCAAGCGATTGAGCGCAACGGAGAACTTTGTCTTGCGATTCCGTCGACCGCAGGGCCGGTACCAGAACGTTTTAGCCTCGTGCGCGCAAATGTGATCCTTGAAAAGGTAAGGAGTGGGGACACTCTTGATTTCTCGGTTCGCGACTCTGCGAACGACGCGATTTGCCTGCGTGCCGTTCAATTCATGCTGCAGAAGCCCCTCTTTGACGATGCTCGGTTATGGCAACCGAGCGCCGGCATGCCATTCTTCGAAAAGGCTGCGGTCGAGGAGGAGCGCGGAATTGGCCGTTATCGCGGCTTCGCAGCTCGCGCCGTGATCACACCATCGGGCGGCATCGGCATATGCGTCGATGTACGAACAAAGTTCGTCCGGCTCACGCCGCTCCCGGTCCGCTTGGATCGGATGACGTTTCGCAGCGTGAAAGGCAAGGTGTACGTCTACCACTACGGCGACCGTTGGTATGAAATCCATATTGAAGCCTTGTCCGACGTCGACGCGAGCAAGTAGGTCGTCGGGACTGGTCGCGATGCGCTCCCACTCATTGAGTTCATCGCCAAACACAGCGCAAAACCGAATCCCGAGGATCTGACCAACCTGCCGCACGATGCCGCCGTCGTGCGTTATCGCAATAACCGCGGTGAAGATCGTGCCGCGCCGGCCGGTCTCTGCTATGCAGTTTGTGACAACCGCGATGTAAGCCGCTCTTTGTATGAACGCGCGATTATTCCACCTCATAAGCGGCGTGAATTTATACATGGCTACGTTGGAAAGTATCTGAAAGAATTGCGCTTTGAAGACGCTGCTATATCGGTAAGTACACGCCCCGAGCGCATTGATGGGAAAATGTTTCGCGTACCGGACTTTGAATTCGGGCGCGGGCAAAAACTAAGCGTGCGCGGCACACCTGGCGCTTCCCAGGTTGGACTTGATGGACTTGGTAAGAAGCGGGTCGATCTTCTCCGCGATCCGCGCGCAGGGTTCTTTGTGAAAGAGCGCTTTCGCCCGCAGTACTTTATCGTGCCGCAATCGGTGGCCGAAAGCTGGGGCGAGCAATTCCTCGCGGATCTGGCGCGCGAGGTTGACAGATTTTATCCAGAAGGGGGCGGATACAAGCCCGAAGTAATTACGTACCGCGACCGCGGCCCAAAAACTTACCGTGACCAAGGAAAGGCGATTCTGGAAGCAATGCAAGGC
>JBAPOI010000150.1:0-4383 GCA_049279555.1 Candidatus Sulfotelmatobacter sp. | reverse complement strand
ACGCTGTGATGCCGCTCACAGCCGGCGGAGCCGGTGCGGCGGGTTGCGAAGAAGCAACTGCAAGTCCCGTTATGCTTGGGTCGGTTTCCCGGTGGAGCGCTTGTCCGGTTGACAAATTTCCGGCGCTGGTTCCCGACAACGCGTCCTTCGCGCTGGAGTTTTGCGGGGCCGTACTTTGAGAATTGCCTTGCGCCGCACTTGCTCCCTGCGCAACCGCCGCGCTGGAATTCGTGAGATGGATTGTCGAAGCAGTCACTGGCGTAACGATCTTTGGCAAAGCCGATGCCGCGGATTCCATCCCCGGTCCGGCATTGGAGAAGAACACCGAAAACGGTGTCTGACTCGCGATCGGTAACGTCGTCGCGGAATCTGATCCTGCCGCCGCTGCCGCAGTCAAAGTCGAGGCTGCCGCACTCTGGCGTACGGCTGCCGCGCGAACGGACGTGCCGTTCGGTGGGTTCGTCAACTGTGGTGCGGTAACCGGCAGTGGCGCTTTGCTCGCTAGCATCTGCGCCGCCAGATTCAAAACCGCTGCACTAGGAGTCTGCACGCTTGCAGTCGAGACGTTAGGCACCGGCGCTGGATTATTTCCAGAGACAGGAAAGCTGGAACTGACATTGCCCTGCGCACCATCGCTCGAAGCATTTGACTCGCCAGCTTGACCCGCATCGGCGGAAGACGGCAGGCCTTGTTGCGAGACGGCTTCAGGAAGAGCATTCGCTAACAGATTCGGCGAAGGCGTCGTGACATTCACCGTTTGATTTTGCGCTGACAGCGTGGACGATGCCGACTGTCCGAATGCGCTCGAAAGCTGAGGCGGGAGCGTATTCTCAGCCAGCACTACCGGTTCGACCGCTCCACAATTATTTTGCAGGCCATTCCAACTCGCGGTTGTGTTTGGGCTCGCTGGCACAGGGTTCAATGTCGTCGCCGGAGCCGTTACGTTAATCGTTGCAGTAGCTGTTTTCCCTGAAGCTTCTTGCCCATCAGATTCTGCAGACATTGCTGTTGCGTTGAAAATTCCTGAAGCTGGCAGAGGCGGAATTGCGGAACTTAGACTTGCCGAGTTCGGCGAAGGGTTAAGATCTGAAGCGCTAGGAACCGCAGTGCCAGCCGTGGCCGCGCCGAAACCACTCGCCGTCAATGCGGGCTGAATACTTCCGCCCGCACCCGTAAGAGTTTGCGCAGCAGCGCTAGCGATAGCTGGGCTTGCTGGGAAGCCAGTTTGCGGCAGGCCTGATTGCAGCACATCCGACTGCAGCGCGCCAGACTGTTCGGAGATCGATTGCTGAACGCTCGTTTGCGAAAAACTGGCTGGCAGCTTGTTCGCCTGCAGCAAATTCGGAAGAGACACCTTGGGTTGAGGAGATGCCGTTGAAAGCGGAGTAGCTGCCATCGAAATCGCCGGCACCAGCGGCACTGCCGTCATGGCAATCGGTTGAGGAAGCGGAGAATTCACGAATGTAGCGCCAGCTAACGCCGCGGCCAGACTGCTGTTCGATGCAGAGTTCTCCGCCGATTTCTTGAGTTGGGCGTTCCCCGAAGCGCCGCTCCGCACGTTGAAATTATTGGCGAATCCCAGGGCTTCATTCGTCGTTCCCCCGGAAGCTGATCCATTCGAATTTGTCGAAGCTGACCCCGTCCCTTTGCTACTTCCTCTCTGCGGCGTGGCCGACTGTTCCTGCGCCGCCGCGAGCGCCGCCGCAAATCCGCCCGATCCGCTCGCGCCTGAAAACGATGGCGAAGCGGAAGCCGCTGTCGGCAGCGCAGCAACATTGTTCGCCAGCGACTCAAGCATGGGCATCATAGGGACGGCCTCCCGCTGATATGCGAAGGCTCGCCGTCACTCAATGCATTCACGTGGCCAAGAATCGAACGGATCGCTGATCGGCGAGCTGGCACCGCAAACGCCGTACATTCAAGTCATTCCGGATTTTGCCGAAGAAGATGGAAGAAGACGGGTCACACCGGACGCTGCCGACTGGGCAAAGTGTGACTACATCCCCGGCAACTTTAGCTACGCAAGTATTCGCGCCTCATCAGGAACAAATCATCCAGGCTTCTCTGCTCCCGGCGCGCGGCATCCTTCTTATATAAGCTGAGCTGCTGATCGCGCACGCTCTCCAGCGTTTCCCGTCCACGGCGCGCCTGCTGAAAAATCTCTCGCTGCTGGTCGCGCAGTTGTTGCATTCGCGTCAGTTGCTGTTCGAACTCCCGCCGCCTCCGCAGCATTGCTGCCTCGCGAAGCAGTCCAAATTGCAGTTCGGCCGCGGTGGTGCCCGAGCTTAGCTCCTCCATCTCCATCGACCGCAGCTCTTTCCTCTGCAAATCCATTTGCTCGATCAGATGCTGCGCCCGCGCCACCTGCTGGTTCGCGGCGCGCAGCCTTAATTCCTGTTGATGTTCCATGCTCTGCCGGTAATGCAGCACCGTTTGTAGCGGAAAATGGAAAGGCATGGTTTATCCCGGCAATGCCAGCAGCTTGGCGATCGTCTCCGCCAGCGGCGCAGACTCTCCGGGCTTCTGCATCCGAAAATGATCAAGCTCGGGAATTAACGTCAGCGCCTTGTCGAGCGTCGGATCGCTTCCTTTCTGATATGCGCCAATGCGAACCAAATCTTCCGACGCGCTATAGGCCGCCAGCAGCCGCCGCAAATTCTGCGCCTTCTGCAGATGAGCCGGCGACGCCACGGCCGACATTAGCCGGCTCACGCTGTCCAGCACCGCAATCGGAGGATAATGGCTCCGCACCGCCAACCGCCGGTCCAGCATGACGTGCCCATCGAGCAGCGCGCGCGCTCCATCCACCAGCGGGTCCTGTTCATCGTCGCCCTCCATCAGCACCGTATAAAAGGCAGTAATGCTGCCTTGCGCGTAGCGTCCCGCCCGCTCGATCAATCGCGCCAGCATGGTGAAGCACGAAGGTGTGTAGCCCTTAGCTGTCGGCGGTTCTCCCGCCGATAATCCAATCTCCCGTTGCGCCATCGCCAGCCGTGTGAGCGAGTCCACCACCAGCAGCACTTGTTTGCCCTGCGAACAAAAATATTCGGCGACGGCAGTCGCTGCCAGCGCGGCCCGAATCCGCAGCAGCGGAGACTGGTCTGAGGTCGATACCACCACGCAGGCCCGCTTGCACCCCTCCACGCCCAAGGCGTTCTCCAGAAAGTCGCGCACTTCGCGCCCGCGCTCTCCCACCAGCCCCAGCACCGTGAGGTCGGCATTCGTGTTGCGCGCCATCATTCCGATCAGCGTGCTCTTGCCCACTCCGCTGCCGCCGAAGATTCCCACACGCTGTCCGCGCCCGCACGTCAGGAATCCATCGATCGCTCGAATCCCGCAGCCCAGCGGCTCGCTGATCGGGACCCGCTCGAGCGGCAAAGGTGCGGCAGCATCGAGCAATCGGTATTCGTTACCACGGTAGCTTCCGAGAGAGTCCAGCGCTTCGCCGCCGCCGTCGATTACTCGCCCCAGCAACCCGTCGCCCACTCGAATTGCCGGCCGCTCTCCCCACGTCGATACCCGATCTCCATAGCGGACCCCCTGCGGCAATTCGAGAGGCATCGACAACACCGTCGTGCCGCGAAATCCCACAATCTCTCCTCGCAACACGCGACCCTGCGAATCGGCGATCTCGCACAACTCGCCTACCGAGCAGAACGGACCTTTGGATTCAACCAGCGGCCCCACCACCTGCGTGACGCGTCCCTGCCACCGCATCCCCGAGCAGGATTCCAGCCGCGCGAAATAGGGCGCCAGCGGCGCTTCCGAACTCATCATTCTTTCTTCGTCCAGTCTTGGGGTCCAATCTTCATTACTATTATTCCGTTGCTGCTTCGTCGCCTGTCTCAATCCTTGGGCCGTGCCGCCAGCAAATCCGTTAAGCCCGCCTCAATCTCCTTGAGTTGTCCTTCCAGGCCGAGATCGGCGGCTCCCATGGACGTCCTCAACCGGCATTGGTCAGGTTCCAGCGCAGGATCTTCCACGATTTCCGGCAGCTTTCCCGGCGGCATCACCGTAGCCAGTTGCCGCCGCCAATCCGCGGCTCTCTGCGGATGGACCAGCAGCGCGACTTCGGTTGCGCCTTCGATTTTTTCGAGAGCCACCTTCACCACGCCCATCAACAGCAACGGATCCACCTGCGCCTCACGGTGCAATATCTTCCGCGCAATACTCAATGCCAGACGGACGGCTTCCTCTTCGAGCCGCCGATAATAGGCTGCACGATCGCGGGCAAAATCCGCCACTGCCTTGGCCACCGCGGCGCGCTCGCGCACCAGCTGTTCTTCCGACTTGGCGCGCTGCTCCGCCTCGCCTTGCTGGCGTCCCAACTCGCGCATCTGTCCATCCCGCACTGCCGCGCTCGCTGCCGCTGCGGAACCATCT
>JBAPOI010000149.1:0-6976 GCA_049279555.1 Candidatus Sulfotelmatobacter sp. | reverse complement strand
GGTAACTGAAGGCCGACCCCAACAAAATTGTAACCGTGACCAAAGCTGCCGTCGCCCATCCCAGCCATAAGTGCTTGCGTTCACTCTGCTCGTCGACGGTTGCGACGATCGCTGGGATCTCCGAGATCACGGCCACCGGCAAAAGCTTTTGTAAATCTTTCTCTTCGTAGACCCGGTCATCCATCATCTCGAATGCCCCAGCTACGGCCGCGCCCAGCGCCAGTCCAATGGCAAGTCCGATGCCGCAGAATTTCATGCGGTTGGGGAAATCCGGCTTTAAGGGCAGGCTGGGTGGATCGATGATGCGGAAGCGTTCCCCCTGTTGCAGCAATTCCATGCTAGTGGCCATCGCTGACTCATTCTTCTTTTTCAGAAGCTCGTCATAATTCGCCTTCGACTGCTCGTAGCCGCGGGTCAAATCGGAAAGTTGCTGCTCGCGCACCGGCTCCTGATTCAGCCGCGACTGGTAATCGGTGACCTTCGCCTGTAATTCTGAAACGCCGCGTTCGCGGTTGGCAATCTCAACTTTATTGGCCTGCAACTGACCCTGCAACTGCGCCATCGGGGACGAGGGATCGGCCAGTTCCGCCGCATCCACGGTCGTCTTCGAGTCGGTCGAACCGCCGGCGGCTCGGGCTTTGAGGCCGGCGGCAATCTGGTCCCGCATCTTTTCAGTCTTGGCAATCTGATCCTTGAGCTTGCGCACATCGGGATGGCGGTCGGTGTAATGCGAGCTGAGATCGGCCAATTGCGCACGTAACTTGTCCAACTCGGCATCGATCGCCGGTAGACCCACTGGTGCTCCATTTTCCGCCTTCGGCGCAGCCTGCATCGAGCGATATTGATTCACCAGCGTTTCCAGATAGACGCGCTGCTGCTTGGCGGTGTTCAGGGCATCTTCTTCGGTCTGCAACTGGGCCTGCACTCCCGCGAGGATCTGCAGGTTGCTGGCAACCTGCGCCGGCATCTCGCCGACGTGCTGCCCCTTGAACTCGCGAATTTTCTCTTCCTGGTCGGACAGTGTCTGGCGGGCGGTTTCCAGCTGGTTCTCAAGAAATTTGGTGGTGTCCTCCGACTGCTGCTGGCGCACTTCGAGGTTCTCGCTGATGAATAGATTCGTCAGCTCGCTGGTCACGCGCTGCGCCAGGCGAGGATCGCCGGAAGAATACGAAACATTGAAGGCGCTGACCCTATTCTGAGCGTCGCGTACCAGTTCGATCTCGATCTGGCTGCGCATGCTCTCCACTTTTTCGTCCGGTGTCATGTGGCCGCGGGGATCGGCATACAGGTTCAGCTGATCGATGATGTGCAGCAAGCGGGTACGGCTCAGAATCTGCTGCGTGATGCTGCGCAGCCTGTCCTGCAAGTCGTCGTTTACGTTGGGCGTAACGTAATCCTTGGGCATCGTCGGCTGCTCGACTAGAATCAGCGTGGTCGAGCGATAGCGCGACGGCAGGAACCAGCTCGCGCCCCAAACCACGAGCCACCCCAAAAGCAGCGGGATCAGGAACGGCATGTGGCGGCGCCGCACGATCCCGAGATAGCGCGGGAGATCAAAGCCGCTTGAATTTTTTTCTTCGAGTTCTTCAGTCATGATGACAGGACCTTGTTTAATTTTGAACTATCTTCCGAGCGGTCTGGCGAATTGATAGGAAATCGAAACGAATTCCCGATTGGTGTTGGGAGTCGCCGCCAGCACCGCGACCGAACTGTAATCTTCGCGCAGCCGGGTGTAGCCGAGCTGTAAATTCAAATGCTGTCCAAACTGTTGCTGCAACGATGCGGTTCCCGACCAAGTGTGTCCATTGTTTGCCAGCAGCGGAGTCGAGGCCAGCAAGTCGTTTTGCGCATACGATGCCGCGACCGTTGCACTCAGTTTGGGCAAGAGTTGCTGCCGTGCCGAGGCGCTCGCATTGTCTGCCCGCACTGCCCCGATCAGCCCTCCACCGGCGGTGATGGTATGCGAGTAGCCGAGGGCCAGGTTGCTGCGGTGTCCCTGCCAGCTCATGCTGGCTCCCGCACTCGGATTCCAGCTCGTGAAAGCCGATCCCGGAACCTGCGCGGTGGTCGAAAACTGAGTGCCGACGTTGGCATACTGCGGGCCGCCAAAAGCGGAAACGGAAAACTTCGAGGTAACATACAGAGTGTAGAAAGCCATCGCCGCGTGAGTCTGCGTCTCATTGGTTCCCGGCGAGGGATAGGACAGCAGTCGCTGATACTGATAGGTTGCACCGAGATAGTGCATCTTCGAAACCCGCACCGCATAGAAAACGGTTCCACCCTGTGACGCCGAATCGTAGAGGCCTGGAACTTCCGCGGCGTTCGGATAGTGCAGGTTCGAAAAAGTTCCGCTTGCCCCGATCATGCTGTTGGCGGCGAACTGGTAGCTGAGCCCCACGTTGCCGGCGTTGCCCAAGCGGTCCGCAACCGGCGCGACCACTGACTGGTTCGGCGCCTGGATTCCGCCCGAAACTGGATTCGCCGCCCCTGGATCTGGCTGATTAAAAACGTTCGAACTTTTCTGCAGCGCATCGCGCGCCGAAAACGTTACGTGCGGGCTCAGGCGATATTGAAAATCCAATGCCAGGTTTTCATCCGCTTCGTTGTATGAGGTATCGCGTTGGTAGAAGGTGAATCCAGGTGCGTAGTCCAGCACCCAGTGCAGCCGGGCAGAACTCTCGTCGAGCGCTAGCGTGGGCCAGATCGAATAACTCACATCGCTCACCGGATGTCCGTTCACCGAACCGAAAGCGTTGTCCGAGTAGGCGCTCGTGAAGTTGACGCCGCCGCGTAAATAATTTGCCCGCTCCTCGGAGGTAAAAGAAACCGGATAAGTCGATCCGCTTACCGGAGGCGGCGTCTGCATGCGGTTTGTGTCCGGGGAGCTATTGACCGCATCGGCATTCACGGCGCCAGTCACCGCAGGTACGGGAATGCCTGGTGCGTCCTGCGTCCATCCCAGCGTGCTCGCCAGCAGCACCAATCCCAACCCGAATAAATCGAAGATTCTGATCTTCACGGAGCAGTGTTGACGGAGCATGTTCACGGAACGATATTTACGGAACGATGATGGTGTCGCGCGGCTGCAGCTTGACGTTCTGCGACATGTTCTTACCCTGCGCGACGTCTTTGTAATTAAATGGGAGCCGCGTCTCGCCATCGGGCCCTTGCCGCAAAACATAAATCGATTTCTGTTTGGCGAAATCGCGGAAGCCGCCGGCCAGCGCGATGGCGTCGAGCACCGTAGGAGAGTTGGCGATCACGTACGCGCCCGGACGCACTACTTGTCCCAGAATATTGAATTTCTGGCTGTTGACCTGCTGCACCATCACCGTAACTTCCGGCTCCGAGATGTAATTCTTCAGCTTGCTTGCAATGTCTTTTTCGAGCGCCACCGGAGTCTGGCCCGCAGCCTGTACTTCACCCACCAGCGGCAACGAAATCTTGCCATCGGACCGCACTGGAATCGAGCGCGAGATGTCTGGCTCCTTCCAGACGTTGATGGCCAGCACATCGTCATTGCCAATGATGAAAGTGGCATCGTGTGGCTTCGCTGCCGATGCCGCGGCAGGAGCGGCTTTCGCAGACGAGTTAGCCGCACCGGAGTCGGTCCCCGAACCGCTCTGCGCGAAAAGCGAAGCAGGCAGGAACATCAGAACGGCGCAAATCGCCACTCGTCCGGTCCATCCGCTGCGGGTGCCGCTAGGCAGCATTTCTATCTCTGTTCGATTCTTTTTTCTGCTTGCGTCCGTATGCAAAATTAACTGGCCTTTCCGTTGCCCTTGACGCCATCCGCCTGCACCGAAAACTCTTCTACCGGCAGCGCGGGAAGATAGGCATCGGGCGCGCGCATGTGGTATTGCTCAATCTTGTACAACAGCGTGCGGTAGCTCACCCGGAGTAACCGCGCAGCCGCCTTGCGGTTCCAACCTGTTTTCTTCAGCGCCGCGCCGATGGCATTTTGCTCGGCTTCCGACTTAATTCCCTGAATCAGCGACTTCAGCGACTCGGGTTCGGCCTCGCGCCGCCCCAAACCGCTTTCTTCGTCACCGTCGATTCCTCTCTCATACCGCTCTGCCTCATCCCAAACAGACTGAGCTGGCCTCATGTTTCGCGCAGAAACGCGGGCGCCTCTATCGATCGAGTCTAAACCCATTTCGCCGAGAGTCAACTGCGGCTCGCCAGCGACCAAGTAGCGCTTCACAAAGGTCTCAAGCTCCGTCAGATTTCCCGGCCAGGAATGCTGCTCGCAGGCATGAAGCATGCTCGCGGAAAATCCCCGCGCGGGCAGGTTGTAGTGCTTTGCGAGCTTGTGCATCAGGTAGCGCAGCAGGATTGCGATTTCGTCTCTGCGCTGCCGCAGAGGAGGAACCTGCACGGTAAAAGCGCTCAGACGATAATACAAATCTTCGCGGAGCCTTTTTTCAGCGAGGGCGCGGTCGAGGTTGACGCTGCTCGTGGCCAATATCCTTACGTCGGCCGTTGCCGCGTCCACTCCCGCCGCCCATCGCACGTCCGGGTTCTGGACACCTTGGTTCGGGAAAATCTCGCTGCGGAAATCATCGCTACGGAAGCCATGATCTGCCAGACCACGATGATTGGGCAATGACGTGTTCTGTAGTGCCGGGTTTTCCAAACCCGCACCTTGCAATGCCTGATTCTTCAATCCTTGATTCTTCAATCCCTGGCTCTGCAGAACCTGGAGCAGCCGGGATTGCAGCCTGGCGGGCATCTCGGTGATTTCGCTCAGAAAGATCGTGCCTTTTTCTCCGGCGGCAAACTTTCCCAGACTCACCGGGCGGCCACCATCAGAGGCGGCGCGCTTCTCGCCAAACAGTTCGGCTTCGAGCAAAGCCTCCGGCATCTCCGCACAATTCACCTTGACGAGGGGGAAACCGGATCGTACGGAAAGTTTGTGGATTAGGCTTGCAACCGTGTATTTGCCGCTCCCGGGCTCGCCGAGAATCAAGACGGGAACATCGGCCTGCGCCAGCAACTCCGCCTGGGCGCGCAGCTTGTGCATGATCGGGCTGGCGCTTACGAAGAATCCATCCGCGCCAATGGTATCGAAATTCTCGCGGGCGACTGCACCATGTCCGTTGCCGGCTGGCTCCAGGTGCCGGCGGACCACAGCTTCGATTTGCTGCTCATTGAACGGTGCGACCACAACATCCACCGCACCTAAGCGAGTCGCTTCTTTGCCGGTAGCTGCATCGTCGGAGTGGCAGAGCACGGCGACGGAGAGTTCCGGGCGCAGCCTGCGCAGCCAGCGTAACAAGTGCAAGCTGTCGGAATCGCCGCGGGGAAGATCGAGCAGCAGCAACCTCGGAGTCGAGCCGGACTGTACCCGCTCCATGGCATCCCAGCCGCTGGCCGCAGTCTCCAGATGCCAAGCGTTTGATTCTGCGATCGACCAAAGCAGGCGAAGAACTGTTGTTTCCCGGCTTACCGCCAGCAAATGAGTTGTTTCCATTCTGTTGTCCATCAAAGGGTGGATAAATCCTGACTGAGGGAAAGCGAACTAATTATCTTGGGGAGAACTTCGGGGATTTCAATCGAGAACGGGTCCAAAACCAAAATCGATGGAACTTGAAAACCTGCAACCTCACACCGGCTCTACTTCGTAGCCTTCCACGCGCACCGACAAAGATCGTTGAATCGCGTCCACCGAAATCACCAGCGTGCGGTCTCCGTTACGCGAGACCAATATGCCCTCCAGGCCATCTAGCGCCCCACTGCGGATTCGCACTCGCTGCCCGATCTTCAGGAAAGGATGAGTAGACCACGGCAGCTGACCTTCCACCACATTGCGCACCGCACAAATTTGCTCGTCGGGAATCGGAGCGCCCTCGCCGCGGGAGCCAACCAGATTGAATACCCCGTCGACTCGCAGAACCCTTAGACGCTCTGCCCGGTTCGGCATAAATCTGGCGAATACGTAGCAACTGAAGAGCGGCATTTGCACCGACTTCTTGCGATCACTCCAACGATGCGTCTCAGTGACTAGGGGCAGGAATGTTGTCACGCCACGCTCTTCAAGGCGCTGCGCCACAATCTTTTCGTGCCGAGGGCGGGTTTGCAAGCCATACCAATGCTCGGTCTCGACTCCGATCTGCGGAGCCAACTGCGTAGACTCCCAGGTTAAGCTGCTGATGCCCATAGCTTCGCCCTCTAAGTCACTTGTCACAGTGACCCCAAATGATTTAAGACACGATTCCTGTCAAGATCCCAGTTATGGGACCAAGGGGGATGCCAACTAGCAGAATCTGGAGGGGGATACTGGTTTCTGCTATCGCCTATTACTGAATAGTTACGTAAAGCGACTTTTCGTTTCAGAACCATCCGAAGCTTTCAAGTCTGCCTCGGTATCAGGAATCATCCGCGCCATAAAAATCAATGGCATGAGCTAGGATGGTTGCGCTTGGTCCTGACCTTCACAGTGTTGCGTACTATCACCAAGGCCTAGGGGAGAAGGCCACATCGTTTTCGACGTTGGCTGCCCTGATGCTGATTGATAGTACACACGATTGCATTTCTCTGCAAGTGGTACACGCACCCTAGGGTGTGTTACTCCTGTGCCATATGGATTAAGGTCCTATGACTATGAGAATACTGGATTAGAGACGCTCTTCTCCTCATGCGGCGAGACCTCACTGCTTGCGCTTTATATTAGAGCGACATCTCAGCCACAAATCATTCATTTTATGGATGTTACTAGGTTATTATGCTCCATAATAGCAGTTGCGGCCGCGGCGAAATGCTGGACGACCGGACGTCTAGGTTGAACGCCTTATGCAAGGCCTTGCAACTAGTGACAGTCATTTGCTACATTCCCCAAGCGGATAGTTGCAAGCCAAAAACCGTTCGAATTCGAACACTTTCGGGAACCGAAACGTTTGGGTATTGGGGATTTTATTCGACTCAGGCGTCAGAGTTTGTTATGCGAAATGAACAGAACCCGCCCGAACCTTCTATC
>JBAPOI010000148.1:0-2448 GCA_049279555.1 Candidatus Sulfotelmatobacter sp. | reverse complement strand
CTTTTTAACTGCGCAAACTGTTTCCCGCCGCGTTGTTGAATGGTGAAAACCGAGTAGCTGTTCGATCCCGATTCCGGCGTGACGAGCGCCGTTAATGGCACCACAGGAACCGGCTGCGGACTCGCCTGGTCGATGCGGACACTCGCGATCATCCCGACTCTGAGCGAGCGATCCGCGTTCGGCAAGGTGACTTCGATGTTGAAAACGCGTGATTCACGATTGGCGGAGGCGGCAATCTCCGTGATTCGACCGGTAAAGGTTCGTCCCAAAGCCTCGACTTCAACCGGAACCGGAGCTCCCATTTTGAAGTGCGCGAGCATGCTGTCGGGAACGCCGAAATTTACCTTCACCACGCGCGTGTCGTCGAGCGTGAAGGCGGCCGTACCCGCGGCGACCAGGCTGCCGCGTTCGACATTCTTTTCGATAATCACACCGGGCATGGGCGCGGCCAGATTCGTATCGCCCACGCCGATTCTCGCGGAGACGATTTGCGCTTGCGCCGAATGTAACTGACCCTGGCGCGCCTCAATTTGCCGCATGGCAGCTTGTACGCTGGCAGTCGCGGCATCATGATGCGCAACGGCGGCGTCGTAATCAGGACGAATCATGGCCTTTGCGGCATACAGCGCTTGGGCACGCTCGAAATCCAGATCCGCTTTTGTCTGGTCGGCTCTGGCCTGATCGAGTTCCGCTTGCGAAGCTGCGAGCGCACCTTGTGTCGATTGCTCCTGCCCCACTGCCGAACTAAGCGAGGCCTCGTAATCGGACCGCCGCAAGTGCGCTAACACCGTGCCGGAAGGAATCTCGTCACCCACTTGTATGTCGCGCAGGCGTCCATCGGCGCCCCGCACCTGGTGGAGAGCGGCGATGTACCCCGGTTCCTTGAATGCCAGTTGCACTTCCGTATCCGGGCGAATCTCGCCGGAGTAACGCCATGCTGGTCGAATTTCCTGAGTGGAAACCATCTCCGCTTTCACCGGAACGGGTTCCGGCCCAATTGGCTGTTCCTTGTGGCAGCCGGTCAGAATGAGAACGGCCGTAAAACTGAACATCAGCGTTAAAACACGCATTATTCTTCTCCAATCGCTTTCTTTAGGTCCGCCCTGGCTTGCCAAAATGCCGCCAGAGCCTGCTGCTGCCGGCTGTCGGCCGAGGCTAGATCCGACTGTGCGGAAAACAAATTGCTGCTCAATGCCGCTTCGCGCTTGAACTGCTCTTGCACTTCCTTGAGCTTCTGCCGCGCGGTGCGTTCGCTTGCATCGCTCAACTGCAAGGCGCGGCGGGTATTCTCCAACTGGCGCCACGCGTTTCTCACCTCGACAAGAATCTCGCGCCCGGAAGCGCTCACGGCGACTCTCGCTTGCTCTTCTTTTACCTGTTTTGCGGCGTACTCTGCTCGCCTGCGCCCCCAGTCCCAGGGCTCCCAATTGAGTTGCACACCTGCGAAAGTGATATTGCTCGGTAAAGCGGGGCTGAAATTCCCTGTGGTGGCGTAATTGAACGCCAGGCTTACGTCCGGGATGTATTCGGCTTTTTTCGCCCGCGCGTCGTAGTGCGCCTGCTGGACCTGCAACTCCGCTTTCTTGAGGTCTGGCCGGTTCTTGAGAGCTTGTGCTTCCAGCGCCGCCGGCGCTTCCACTTCGCTATCCGCGGCGCCGATCTCCGTAACCCGAAACGCCGTATGTATGTCGCGGCCCATCAGGTCGTTCAGTTTCTCGCTGGCAGACGACACCTGGTCCTTCGCATCGCTAATCGCGTTCTGCGTCTTTAAAAGCTGTGTGTCTGCGCCCAATAAGTCGGATTCGAGAATCGTCTCCCGCCGGAGGTTCACTCCGGCCAAGCGCTTCGTCTCTTCGTAAAACGGAAGCGATGCCTCCAGGCTGGCCAGCGCGCTTTGCGCTTCTACAACCGCGTAATAGGCCTGACGGACCCGGTCAATGACCTCCAAACGCGTTTTCTCCTGGTCTTGCTTTGTCGCCTCCACGCCAAACTTCAGCGCCGTCAATTGCAGATGCAAGCGGTACTGCGTCGAAAGCGGCTGGAGAACAGAGGCAAACACTCCAGCCACCGGTTTGCGCGCGACGTCAATCTTTTGATCGGTCGCCGGAATTGGACCGACCGAGGGGTACACACCGAGCGAACCTTGTGGAAACGTGACCGAGGGCTTGGTTAGTAGTTGCGCGCCGAACGCAATCACCTGTGTGTTGGCGAAGCGCTTCGTTTTGGCTGCGGCCAGATCGTCAGTCGCCCGGAGTGTCTCCAGGCTGGCGGTCTTCAGGGAGCTGTTGTTGGCAACCGCTTGCTGAATCGCTTCGTCCAGCGTCAGCACTGGGTTACTCACGTCTTGCGCCCGCGCCAGCAGCGCGACGGTCCCTAATAGTACGGTCCACTGCGCTGCCTGGAAGATTGAGCCGCGTACGTGCCGACGGGACATGAGCGCCGCAAGGC
>JBAPOI010000147.1:0-3715 GCA_049279555.1 Candidatus Sulfotelmatobacter sp. | reverse complement strand
CCAAATAGGTACGCTGGCCGTGGCCCGGTTCATGGCCGTCAAGGGTGAAGTGTTTTCCGTCGGCCAGGATCCTAGGAGGGCTCGGGATGCTCTCCAGCCCCGGTATGGCAATCGTACGAGGTTGACCGGGACCGATAGGAAGGAGCGAGGGCTTTCCGGAGCTGTCCTTAGGAATGGAGATCGCCCATTTGCCGTCCGGGGAAAATCCGCTCAGGCTTCCCTCCCCCAGTGGGACAGGTGGCGTGCCATCGATTTTGCAAATGGCAACAAAGGGTTTTTGACTATAGCCGTCGTAGCGTTCGATCAGAACTGATTGACCATCGCGCGAAATATCTGCGACAAGACCGGAAGCGCACCTGAAAAGATCCAAGGTCTTGCCGCCCCGAGCAGCGCTGGCAATGCCCCAACGCGAGCGATCCAAGCTCACTAGTACCCGGCCATCTGGAGCTATGTCCTCCAAAGTCGTGTCTTCCAGGATTTTTCGAGTCCGCCCAGACATGTTCATCGCGACCAACTGGTTCTTCTTTCCCAACTCTGTGAGCCAGACTTCTTTGCCGTCAGGGCTCCAGGCCAAGGTGCTGTCACCAGTTTCCCATTCGTGCGAAAGCACAGTCAGATGGCCGCTGAGATCTATGATGCAAACAGACGCCCGACGAAGCCCGGGCGTGGGCTGGTCGAGAAAGGCGATCCTGTCGCCCTGCGGAGAGAAACGGATGCGAGTGATCAGACCCGCGCTCCAGTATAGATCGTGACCAATCGGGTATTCAATCCGGAAGCGGCCGTCGACATGGTGCACGACAGCGAGTTCCCCCTTTGGATCCCAGTCTGCCGATGAAACGTCTGGAAGAATCTCTTGTGGAGAACCTCCGGTCAGCGATGCGCGGGCGAGGGTACCCTCCCACGAGGTCCGATTCCACAGGTAACCCCCATGGAGTGTCACCGCCACTTCGCCGGTGCGGGAGACCGCGAGCAAGTTCGCGTCCTCGACCGCAAGCGGATGGGGCACAATGGAATCCCCGACAGTGGAGAAGAGTTGCAGCGGTTGGCCATTCCAAGCGGCGCCGTACACAATCGAGCGAAAATCGGGTCCGAAGCGCGCCGAGTAGATGGTGCCCTCGTCAAACGTCAGTTTGCGATAACTTGGGGACTGCGCGTCCCCTCGCCCTTGCTTTCGCATCAGCAGTAGCGTCGCCGTCAGTAGCAGCGTCGCCGTCAGCAGCGCCCCGGTGATTGCCCAGGGGAAGATGCGCGCTCGCGGCCGCGGCACTTCGGTGCGCTTTTGCCGGTTGCCGGAAGCCTCTGACAGAGTATCCAAAGCAAACGCCAGATCGCGGACTGATTGAAAGCGATTTTCAGGGTCCTTCTCCAGGCAGTGGCGAACGATCTGCTGGAAAGATACGGGGACGTTGGCCCGCTCCAGGTCGGCTGCAGGAGGGTCCTCTAGAAGCACCGCACTGATCACCTCAACTTCAGATTCGCCGCGAAAGGCACGCTGGCCGGTCAGCATCTCATAGAGGATCGCGCCCAGGTTAAAGAGGTCGCTGCGGTGGTCCACAGTCTTGCCTCGCAATTGTTCGGGCGCCATGTAAGCGACCGTACCGACGATCGCGCCGCCCTTGGTGATCGTGGTCAAATCTTCGAAAGAGCGTTCGGCCTCTCCTGGCGCGGGGTGCAGCTTCGCGACCCCGAAATCCAGAATCTTCAGCCGGCCGTCAGTGGTCACAAACAGGTTTTCCGGCTTGAGGTCGCGATGAGTGATGCCGCGATCATGGGCCGCAATTAGACCTTGAACGATTTGAAGGGAGTAACCGACGGCCAGGCTAATGGTAAGCGCGCCTTCCGACAGGTGCTTGCGCAGCGTCTTGCCTTCCAGCAACTCGCAAACGATGTAGGGCACGCCGTCCGCGATTCCCACGTCATAAATCGCGACGATATTGGGGTGGTTCAGCGAGGCTGCTGCGCGGGCTTCCAGTTCGAAACGACGAAGATGATCCGGATTATCGTTCGAAGAGGGCCGTATCAACTTCAAAGCAACATCACGGCCGAGCCTTTCATCACGCGCGCGGAAAACATCGCCCATGGCTCCGGAGCCGATTTTCTCGATGACCCGGTAGTGACCTATAACCTGGCCAAGCATACACACACTCGCATCTCCGACATGGTATGGCGAGTAACTGTCAACGTCAACGCTGAATATAACGAGGCGGGCGGCCTAAGCCTCGTGGCAACCCCACTTACTAAGTTGGGTCGAATAAACAGCTCGAGGATACAAGTAGAAGTTTCACTGGGGTGCCCCCTCTACAAGACAGCAGGCTCCTCACCGGTCTTTCAGGCCGGTTCGGAATGACAAAAATTTATGTATTGCGTAGAAGAACTAAGGACGAAATCAGACGAAATCAGACTAAGGAAACAAAGAACTAAACTAGTAAATAGGTCCGGGAAGTGTACGGCGTTCAGTCGTGCCCCCAGAGCCAATAAAGCGAGGGCTTTAGCCTGAGGACCTCGGTCTGCTGCTCCGGAGCTGTGAGATGGCTTCTAGTTCAACATCGACCCGGCCACGCCCTCTCCTGGCTCGCCACTATTTCGCAGGGATCCAATAAATCTCTTCCTTGATCGCCGTGCGGTCGACGAAGCCACGCCGCTTCAGAATCGCCTTGCTGTTTGCGATCATGTCCGGATGCCCGCACAAGTACGCCGTCGTATTCGAGGCGTCGAGCTCCCACTGGTCGGCATATTTTCGCAGTACATCGTCGGCGCGCCCAATCTCTCCCGGCCAGTCCGAGTGATCCCATGGCCGGCTCACCGTTGGCACATATTTGAACCAAGGAAGCTCCGCAGCAAATCGCGTGAGTTCCTCTTTGTAGCCAAACTCCCATGGCCGGCTGGCGCCGTTAAGTAGATACAACAGATGACTGCCGTCGAATCGCCCTTCTTTCCAGTCCTTCGAAAGCGTGCGCACAAAACTTACAAACGGAGCCACTCCTGTCACAGTCGAAACCAGCAGATGATGTTTGCGCCCGCTCTCCGTATCGAGAGTAAATTTCCCCTTGGGAATTTTCCGCATCACCAACTCATCGCCCGGTTGCAACTTGTAAAGGCGCGGCGTGAGGGCGCCTTCCGGCACCAGTTCGAAGAAAAACTCAATTTCATTTTCAAAGGGCGCGGAGACAATCGAATACGGACGCTCGGTCCGCTTTCCATCGTGCTCCACGCCGAGCGTTGCGTATTGTCCCGGAGCAAACTTAAACTCTCCGTTCGCCTGGATGCGAATCATCCACAAATCCGGCGCAAACTCTTCGCGCTTTGTAACCTTGGCCCGGTAAAACTTATCGTCCACAACCATCATTCTTTTAAGTTCCTCAGAAAGTGAAGCAATCGAACCACCAGTCGAAAACGGCGTTCGCTGGTCGTTAGAGTTTTGCGATGATACACGGCAGGCTGGTAGCTTGACAACCGAACGGTCGTTCGCTATTTCTTATTCCTCGGACGCCGGCTTACTGGCCTCAACCGGAGCAGCGGGCAGCGCCCGAAGTTTTTCCAATTCGTCCTGAGTCTTCTTCCAGTCGTTTGGATTTTTCTTGGTGGCGATGGGCGCGTTCGGATCGGAATAGAAAGCGAGGATGTTGTCCCGAAGCCCCGGGCTTACTTTGTCGAAATTGTGCCCAGCTAATTGATCGAGCAGGCGCGCATAAGCCTTGTCCGTAAGAGCGTACTC
>JBAPOI010000146.1:0-2700 GCA_049279555.1 Candidatus Sulfotelmatobacter sp. | reverse complement strand
ATGAAATTCTGCTTCACGTACTTACATTCGGGATATCCACTGCACGCCGTGAACTCGCCAAAGCGTCCGTGGCGAATCATCATATTGCGCCCACACTTCGGGCATAGCTCGTCGAGAGGAATGTCCGGAACTTTCTTTCCCTGATCGAGGCGCCGCGTAGTCTTGCAGTCGGGATAGCCGGTGCAAGCCATGAACTGCCCGAAGCGCCCACGCTTCAGCACCATCACGCGCCCGCAGTTCTCGCAGTATTCCTCCTGCGTGGTTTCCTGAACGTCGGCCGAATCGAGATCCGGCAGATTGATGGGATTTTCTTTGGTGAACTTACAGGTGTTTGGATCCTCTTTGTCGTAAGTGCTGCAAGCATAAAACGACCCGTGCTTGCCCCACTTGATCACCAGCGGCGCGCCACAGTTCTCGCACTTCTCGTCCGTGGGCTTCTCCATCCGCTTGATGTTCTCCATATGCTTTTCGGCATATTTCAGATCTTTCGTGAACTTCTTGTAGAACTCGGCGAGAGTGTCGGTCCACTTCTCTTTGCCTTCTTCGATGTCGTCGAGTTCTTCTTCCAGGTGCGCGGTGTACGCCACGTCGAAAATGTCGCGGAAGTTTTCGACGAGCAAATCGGTGACCACAAGCCCAATCTCAGTGGGCGAAAATTTTCCGCCAAGCTTTTGGACGTATTGCCGTTCCTGAATCGTCGAAAGAATGGCAGAGTAGGTCGACGGGCGCCCAATGCCGCGCTCTTCCAGTTCCTTCACCAACGATGCTTCGTTGTAACGCGGGGGCGGCTCGGTGAAGTGCTGCTCCGGCTTCAACTCTTTCAGCGTCAGCTTCTGTCCCGCTTCCAGCGCGGGCAGCTTGTGCTTCAACTCTTCGTCTTCTTCGTCCTTGCCTTCCTTGGATTCTTCGTAAACTCGCAGGAAGCCATCAAACTTCATCACCGATCCGGTTACGCGGAACCAGAACGTTTCAGCCTTACTCTTCGCGTCGATATCCACGGTGGTCTGATCGAAGACCGCTGGCATAATTTGCGAAGCCACGAAGCGCTGCCAGATCAGCTTGTAAACCTTAAATTCATCCTCTTTTAAGTACTGCTTGACCTGATCGGGATGCCGCATCGCCGAGGTCGGCCGGATGGCCTCGTGCGCCGCCTGCGCTTCCTTCTTCTCCTTATATGTATTCGGCGTCTCCGGCAGGTAGGCCGCGCCGTATTCTTTGCCGACGTATTCGCGGACTTCCTGAATCGCTTCCGGCGCAACCCGCGTCGAGTCGGTACGCATGTAGGTAATCAGGCCAACCTGGCCTTCTTCGCCCAGTTCCACGCCTTCATACAATCGCTGCGCGATCATCATGGTGCGCTTTACGCTGAAGCGTAGTTTGCGCGAAGAATCCTGTTGCAACTTGCTGGTGGTGAATGGAGGCGCGGCGTTGCGGCGGCGTTCTTTCTTGTCGACCGAGCGGACCAACCAGTCCGCTTGTTCCAGCGCTGCGCGGATCTTTTCCGCATCCTCGCCGTTCGTGACTTCAATCTTCTCTCCGCCCTTACCCAGGAAACGCGCGTCAAATGCGGGAGGCTTGCTGGCCGCGAGGTGCGCGTCGATCGTCCAATATTCCTTTTTCTCGAACGCCTTGATCTCGCGTTCGCGCTCCACGATCAATCGCAGCGCAACGGTCTGCACCCGTCCCGCAGAAAGTCCACGGCGAACCTTATCCCAAAGTAGCGGCGAAACCTGGTAGCCGACTAACCGGTCGAGCACGCGCCGCGCCTGCTGCGCGTCCACCAGATTCTGGTCGATGGCCCGGGGATGTTCGAAAGCCGCCTGTACGGCGCGCTTGGTGATTTCGTTGAAGGTCACGCGCTGAATGCGCGGAGGAGTATCGGCTTCTCCTTTTTTCTTCTTTTTTGCTTTCTTCCCGTGGCCGTTGCCGTCGAGTTCACCCGCAAGGTGCGCCGCAATGGCCTCGCCTTCGCGGTCCGGGTCAGGCGCCAGGTAGATCGCATCCATCGGTCCCGCCAGCTTCTTCAGCTTGGCAAGAACTTTTTCCTTCCCGGGGATAACAACGTACTCCGTCTCGAACTCGTCGTCGGTGTCCACGCCCAGAGTGCTCTTGGGCAGATCTTTCACATGGCCGAGCGAGGCCTCGACGGTAAATCCCTTCCCCAGATATTTCTGGATGGTCTTCGCCTTAGCCGGCGATTCGACAATGACTAAACTCTTCAACAATGGTTCCTCAATTCTACTTTTATTCTTTTCGAATTTGTCTCGAAGCTAGCACGAATGGGACTGCGGCAACAAGTTACGGGACGCAGCTTCTAGCTGCTAGCTACTGGCTGCTAGCCAAAACTTCGACCTTTAAGCTTTGCACGAGCGAGGCTAACATGCGCTGAATCTCTAGGATCTTCGCTTCCAGGTCGCTGTGCTCATCGACAGTCAAGAGGCCCAGATCCTTTGCCAGTAGCAGATGGTATTCCACCTCGTTTGCAGAGCCGCGAGCAATCTGAGTGAACCGCCTCATTTCTGCATCGGACCTTCGACCGCATCCTTCAGCGATATTCGCTCCGACTGAAGCGCTGGCGCGCCGCAATTGACTGTTTAGACCATACGTTCTTCCTTTGGAAAAGCACGCGTTCTCTGGTAAACAGCCAAAGTAAGTTCGTGGGCCTTGACCCAAACCCGTAAGTCCTTGAAGTCTTCCATC
>JBAPOI010000145.1:0-10832 GCA_049279555.1 Candidatus Sulfotelmatobacter sp. | reverse complement strand
TGGCCGCCATCTCCTTCAACCTGACCCGGCTACTCGCTAGCCGTTAGCTGGGCCGATGGCGTTTTTAATAACGGTAGGCAAAATGACTGCGATGCAAACGCGTTCTCACGCGGTCTCTAAAGCCCCTACGTGAGAACTAGATTTTGTGTTTCGCAGTGGAACGAAGTCCCCCGTTTAGCCGCGAAGCGGCGTAAGAATTCAGCCCACAGCGTAAGCTGTGTATAAAAAGCGGGAAACGAGCAAGCCCCAGAGGGGCGGAAGACTAGTTCTCACCCACACTCTTTAGCCCCCTGCAGGCCACGTTATGCTCTGGGAAGCTCGCGCCGCAACTTATTTCTCACCAGCAGTTGAGAAGCCAGCTGCTGCCAGCCTGGACGTGCTTTCCAATCGCGATCGCCGGCCACTCGAAGATGAGTGGCTTCGTCAGAAACTTCAACACGAGCACGTTGAAAGCCGTGCCTATGGCGTATTCAGGAAGGTCGGAGCGGTAGAGTTCACCGCGGCTGGGGTGCCGGTTGAGATCGATGTTCCCCTCTTCACATTTATGATGCGCGATGCCCTCATGCGTGAGTTCGACGTCGTAGGCGATTCCGCCCAACCAAACCACCTGTGTGGCGATCCACGCTTTATCGTGGAAGACCTCATAATTGGTACGCAGCGGGTGGGCATTGTTCCAACTGCCAAAGGTCCAGAAGCCAAGACGTTCCTGCACCTCCACGATCGGCGCGACTGGCATTGTGACGCTTTCGCCCTCGTGGAGAACGAAGTCCTCGCCGGGCGGGAGTGGGGTAATAGGCTTTCGCTCGGTAAGCACGAGCGGCTTTTGCTTGAGATCGAATTGCTGAGCGTGTGCGGCCGATGCGAGCGCAAGTGTGAGAACGATGACAGCCGAGGTTGCTTTCATGGCGTAGGCTGGAGTTTGCCTTAAGGGTATTGATCGGCAGCAGGTCAGAAAACTTTAGCTGCGAAGAACCAGTTTTGCCCATCCGTGCCGCACGAAAGGTGAAAGAGGATAACCGAGAAAGCCCGCCTCCATATGTCTTACCTTTCGATAGAGACCACTACCTTCCGTAGAGCTTTCCGGCCCTCGATTTTTCTGCTAGTGTTTTCAGTCCGCCAAAAGCTGCTAACTGCCATTTGATTCGACGAATGCTTTGGTGAGTATGCTGGTGGCGTCCGCAGCTTTGTGACGGATATCACAGTGGACCCGCATCCGTTTGTGTAGGTTTAATATTCGCTAACGACAAGGTGTGAGTCATGGTTGAAGCAGCCGACCGAGCAGGTATGATGCTTAAGGAAAGGTCAACCGCGTGATTGTAGGAGTTCCAAGAGAAAGCTATCCGGGAGAGCGTCGCGTTGCCATCGTCCCCGCGATCGTGCCGATTCTCGCGAAAGCGGGATTCGAGGTCGTGGTCGAAGTTGGCGCGGGCGAGCAAGCCGGGTATCCCGACGCGGCATATGTCGATAAGGGAGCAAAGATTCTTCCCGATCGTGCCTCCGTGTTCACCGCCGCCGACATTATTGTGCAAGTCCTCTGCTACGGATCGAACGATGTCACCGGCAAAGCCGACCTTCCTCTGCTGCGCCGCGGTCAAGTTCTCATTGGGTTCCTGCGCCCCTTTGGCTCCGCCGAGGTGATTCAGGAGATTGCCGCAGCCGGCGTCACCTCTTTCTCTGTCGAACTCGTGCCCCGCACCACGCGCGCCCAAAGCATGGACGCGCTTTCTTCCATGGGAACAATCTGTGGATACAAAGCTGTGCTTCTCGCCGCTGAAACCTCCATCCGAATTTTTCCCATGATGACGACCGCTGCCGGCACCATCACGCCCGCGCGCGTCTTCGTAATCGGTGCAGGCGTAGCCGGACTGCAGGCCATTTCCACCGCGCGCCGGCTTGGCGCCGTAGCCTCCGCCTACGACATGCGTGTCGCCTCCAAAGAGCAGGTGCAGAGCCTTGGCGGCCGCTTCGTTGAGTTGCCGATTGAGGCCAAGGACGCTCAGGATGCTCGCGGCTACGGGACCGTGCAGGACGAAACTTTCTACGCGCGGCAGCGCGAATTGCTCACTCGCGTAGTCGCGGAAAGCGATGTGGTCATCACAGCCGCGGTAATTCCCGGCAAGAAGTCTCCAGTGCTGATCACCGCCGACATGGTGAAAGGAATGGCTCTGGGTTCGGTGATCGTCGATCTTGCTTCGGAGCGTGGCGGCAACTGCGAACTCACCCGTACCGGAGAAACCGTGAGACAGGATGGCGTGACCATTATCGGCGCCATCAATCTCGCCAGCAGCGTCCCGTACCATTCCAGCCAAATGTATGCCCGCAACATCAGCACGTTTCTCGCGTACATGATGAAAGACGGCAAACTGCAACTGAACCCGCAGGATGAGATCATCCGCGAGACCATGGTCACGCACGGCGGCGAAATCGTAAACACAAGAGTCCGAGATTTTTTCAAACTGCCAGCGTTAGCGGCGGTAGGCAGCTAGTAAATCTGATGAAGCGTTTGTGTGCGGGAAATGTTGGCGGTCCGGCATTTCCAACGGCCGGCGCAGTCACAGCTTCTGGAACTGCTCTTTCTAAAATTGTCATCCTGAGCGGAGCAAGAGTTCGCGAAGCGAAATCTTGCGCAGTCGAAGGATCCCTATCCTCTTTGCGAATCCGTGCTGAGGCGGGGAGTTCTCACCAAGCTGCACAACCTTGCTTCGCCCGGGACAACGAGTCAAGAACCGAGAACTTGGGGGTTCAAATGCAATCCAACTTAATCGACGCGCTCTTCATTTTCATGCTGGCCTGCTTCATCGGCTTTGAAGTCATTCGCCACGTCTCGCCCCTACTGCACACTCCGCTGATGTCTCTCACCAATGCGCTCGACGCCATTGCCGTCGTGGGCGCGATCGTGCTGGTAGGCGAACGCAAAAGCACTTTCGCGACAGTTCTCGGCGTAATTGCCATCGTCGCCGCCACCAGCAACGTGGTCGGCGGATTTTTTATCACGGACCGCATGCTCAAGATGTTCAAGAGCAGCCGCCCCAACAAGTAACCATTGACTAACCCATGAACGAGTTCGCCGGAAGCCAATACGTCATCGAAGCCGCATATCTCATTGCCAGCGCCCTCTTTATCTTTTCGCTGAAGTGGATGAGTTCGCCGGCTACCGCCCGCCACGGCATTTGGGCAGGCGAGATCGGCATGGTCGTGGCCATCGCCGGCACGCTGTTGCATCACGGCATCGTCGACTACAAGTGGATCGCCGTTGGCCTTGTGCTGGGCAGCGGCATCGGCATCCCGCTCGGCATGGTGCAGATGACTGCCGTTCCGCAGCGAACCGCGCTCAGTCACGCCTTCGGCGCGCTGTGCGTCACGCTGGTCGGCACCGCCGAGTTTTATCTCGGGACGCAGAACAACTCGAAATTCGGCTTGTCGGTCCTATCGATGGAAGTCATCCTCGGAGGCCTCACCTTCACCGGCAGCCTGATGGCGGCGGGCAAGCTGCAGGAAATTCTCCCGCAGCGCCCCATCACCTATAAAGGACAAAACCTCGTCAACTTCCTGCTCTTCGCCATCGCGGTAGTGAGCGCGGTTTGGCTAGTTCTGCATCCGGAAGCGAAACAATTATTTCCGGTGATCGTTGGGGTTTCGCTGCTCTTCGGAGTTCTGCTAGTCATTCCGATCGGCGGCGCTGATATGCCGACCGTCATCTCGCTGCTAAACGGCTACGCCGGCTTGTCCGCGGCGGCCATGGGATTCGTTCTGCAGAACAAACTCCTGATCATCGCCGGCGCACTCGACGGATCTTCCGGACTCATTCTCTCGGTCATCATGTCGAAGGCCATGAACCGGTCATTCTCGAACGTCCTCTTCGGCGCATTTGGCCAGGTGCAAGCCGCTGCTGTCGGCGCTCAGGAAGCGAAGCCCGTTCGCAACGCCACTCCCGAAGAAGCTGCCGCAATTCTTTCTGCCGCGAACAAAGTGGTCATCGTGCCCGGTTACGGCATGGCGGTGGCGCAGGCGCAACACAAAGTTCGCGAGCTTTACGACATCCTTACTAAGAAAGGAATCGAGGTTCGCTTCGCCATCCATCCCGTCGCCGGACGCATGCCCGGCCACATGAACGTTCTCCTGGCCGAAGCCGACATCCCCTACGACCGCCTCATCGAGATGGACGAGATCAACGGCGACTTCCCCCAAACCGACGTAGCCCTGGTCATCGGCGCCAACGACGTCACCAACCCCGCCGCCCGCAACGACCAGTCGAGCCCCATCTTCGGCATGCCCATCCTCGATGTCGACAAAGCGCACACCGTCATGGTCATCAAACGCGGCATGAGCCCCGGCTTCGCCGGCATCGACAACCCTCTTTACTACCTTCCCAACAACCTGATGCTCTTCGGCGATGCGAAGCAGTTTGTGGGGGCGATTGTAAGAGAGTTGAGCGGGGGACACTGAGAGAATTGAAGCCAAGGGAATTCTCGGCGACGATTTTTATCCGTTTTGCCCGGCCAAGCAGTCTCGTCTGCCTTCGAACGAAGACTCTCTTCTTCTCGATCCGTCTAAGGATTAAAGATATAGAATGGAGTTGATAGAGCAAATTGGTGGTGGCGTCCACCAGCTAGGAACGTCCTACCGTTTCAGATCAAGTTCGCACTTGAAGGTTACATCCAATGGCTTCACTTAACAGCGTGATCACCAGGGATCCCGAGGTGCTCGGGGGCACGCCTGTCTTTCGGGGAACCCGTGTTCCTTTTCAGGCGCTCCTCGACTACCTCGAAGGCGGACAAATGTTGGACGAGTTCCTTGACGACTTTCCTACGGTAACTCGCGAAGTGGCGGTTGACGCCCTCGAACACGCTAAATCGCTTGTATTTAGCGAACTGTGATGAAGCTGCTGCTTGACGAATGCGTCCCTAGAAAATTGAAAAATTACCTTCCCGGCATCGACTGTAAAACTGTGCCCGAGGCCGGTTTCGCTGGCAAGAAAAACGGGAACTATTGAGGCTGGCTGAACTGGCTGGCTTTCAGGTATTTCTGACTGTAGACCAGGGAATCGAGTACCAACAAAACCTGCAGCACCGCAGCATCGCAATCATTCTCGTTCAAGCCCTATCAAGCCGTCTCGATGATTTGCTGCCCCACGCACCGAAGATTCTTAAAGTACTCAACTCGATCCAACGTGGCCAGCTTATTAAAATTGGATAGTACCCTGCACGATTGGGACCTCGCCGGTCAGATCAATCGCGCGCGCATGATATTCTATTAACTCCAGCTGCGTACCGTTTTGGCGGAAATTCCCCGCAGTTCTAAAAGAAAGCTTCTTGTAGAAGCTTCCCTGTAGAAGCCCAGAAGAAGAGAAACTCGACACCATGCTTTCAGTCAGCAATGTTTCCATGCGCTTCGGCGCCAAAATTCTATTCGATGAAGTCTCCACTGCGTTTACGCCGGGCAAGCGTTATGGTCTTACCGGCCCTAACGGCTCGGGCAAATCTACTTTCATGAAGCTGCTCAGTGGCGAGATCGATCCGCAAAAAGGCACCGTGGTACGTCCGCGGAAGATCGGCGTTTTGTCGCAGGACCAGTTCGCCTTCGACGCCTTCACCGCCATCGACACGGTTATCATGGGCAACAAGCGCCTATGGGCGGCCATGCAGGAGCGTGACACGATTTATTCCAAGCCTGAGATGACCGACGAAGATGGCATGAAGCTCGGCGAACTCGAAGGCGTAGTCGGCGAAGAAGACGGCTACACCGCCGAAAGCGACGCCGCGATTTTGCTCGACGGCCTGGATATTCCTGAAGAACTCCACAGCCGCAAAATGAGCGAACTGCAAGGTGGACAGAAAGTCCGCGTGCTTCTCGCGCAGGCTCTGTTCGGCCATCCCCAGGCGTTGTTACTCGACGAACCCACCAACAACCTGGACTTGGATTCGATCCACTGGCTGCAGGGATTTCTCAATGCTTACGATGGCGTCGTCATCTCCATCTCGCACGATCGGCATTTTCTCAACAGCATTTGCACCCACATCGCCGACATCGATTACGAAACTATCATCACCTACACCGGCTCCTACGACGAGATGGTGCTCGCAAAGACTCAGGTACGCTCGCAAATCGAATCGCAGAACGCCCAGCGCGAAAAAAAGATTTCGCAGTTAAATGAATTCATCGCGCGCTTCGCCGCCGGCACCCGTTCAAGCCAGGTTCAGTCACGCCGTAAGGAAGTCGAGCGCCTGCAAGTCACGGAATTAGCCAAGTCGAACATCGCCCGGCCCTACATCAAGTTCGAGCAGAAGCGTCCGTCAGGCAAACATGTCCTTGAAATCGAACACCTCAGCAAAGCGTACGGCGACAGGAAGGTAATCCGCGATTTCACTTCCAGCATCACGCGCGGCGAACGTGTCGCGCTCATGGGACGCAACGGAGCTGGGAAGACCACTCTCGTAAACGCTCTGCTCGCGAACTCGCCCACCACGCCGGAAGCCGAACTGCGCAAAACCAGCGGCTACGACGGTCCGTTCGCCGATTCCGGTAAAGTGATCTGGGGTCACGAAGCATCCATCGGATACTTCGCCCAGGATCATCGCAGCCTCATCGAAGGCGGCACGACGGTGCTCGAATGGTTGCATCAATGGAATCCAGCGGCCGTTAGCGAAGAAATTCGAGGCTTGCTGGGGCAGATGCTGTTTGCCCGCGAAGAAGCGACCAAGTCCACCAGCGTTCTTTCCGGCGGCGAGGCTGCGCGCCTGCTTTTCTGCAAACTGATGTTGCAAAAGCCCAACGTGCTGGTGCTCGATGAACCCACGAACCATCTCGATCTTGAAGCTATCAATGCCTTGAACATTTCGCTGCAGCGTTATCAAGGCACAGTGTTTCTCGTCACCCACGATCACGACTTGATCGACGAGGTCGCAACCCGCATCTGGCATTTCGAGAGCGATCACAAGATCACCGATTTCAAAGGAACCTACGAGGAATATCAGGCCGCTGTGGCCGTTTAGGCGAATTGACCATCAGTCATGCAGTTTGCACCATCTTTGTTGCATGTAAATTAACCAGGTTCTCCACAGTTATCCACAAGAGTTTCTTGTTGCGTTTGTAGTCTCAAGTTGCGGATAATGGGCGTCGGAACGTTCTTGCGCTGTGGAGCACGCACGCGAGAGGTTGAGCCGTAGTGTACAGTCGAGCAGATTTACTTAGGATTCTTCGCCTTGCCCCGCGCCAACTGGCGAACTGGGAGCGTGCAGGGCTTATTGCCGCTTCTACTTCCTACTCTTTCGCCGACCTGTTGAAAATCAAAAAAGTTCGCGACCTGTGCGCTATGCGCGTGCGGCCTGCAGTAATTCGCCAATCGCTTGAGGCGATGCAGAAGCAGGCTGCGGGCATGCAGAATCCTCTTCTCGAGGCTGGAGCTTCGTCAACCAACAAGCATCGCGTCGCCTTCCGCCACGAAGGCAAACTCTTCGAGCCGATCGCCGGACAATTCGTGATGGACTTCGCGACTCGCGAAAAAGTTGTCACCAGCACTCCGATTCCCGAGACCGAGGGAACTCCCCGCGAGGATGATGCCGCAGTCTGGTTTGCCCGGGGCATCGCACTCGAAGAAGATCCGGCCGCGCAGTCCGAAGCCCTTGCTGCCTACCAGAAGGTTCTCGAGTTTCAGCCCGACCACGCCGCCGCTCACATCAACCTCGGAACGCTTTATTACAATCGCCAGGATTTCGCCTCGGCCGAAAGACACTACCGCGCCGCTCTGCAGTCCGATCCTCGCTACGCTCTCGCCTATTTCGATTTAGGTAACGTGCTCGACGAAACCGGACGCGTGCAAGAGGGCATCCAGACCTACAAAATGGCGATCCAACTCGCCCCCACCTACGCTGACGCGCACTACAATCTCGCGCTCGCCTACGAAAAAACCCGCGAGCCGCGCAAGGCACTGAAGCACTGGCAAGCTTACATCAAGCTCGATACCACCGGCCCTTGGTCCGTCCACGCCCGCAATCAGATTCGCCGCATCCTGCAAGCCGACACGCTGAAGCTTGTGCACTCGCGTCCGAAACACTAATCCGATCGCCACCTCCGACCGCTCGTGTTCGCACTCTCAGGTCTTGTCCCGCCAACTCAACCGTCGCGAGAATGCTAAAATTACGAGTTTGCTATTCTTCCGCCTGAAGGTGTCCTCATGCCCGAGACCACGTTGCAATCCGCCCCTCCCACGCCTCTGACCACCCTCACCGACGACGAACTCCTTTTCCGCGACAACATCCGCCAGTTCGCCGCCGACAAAATTCGTCCGCTGGTCAAAGAGATGGACGAGAAAGGCATCTTCGAAAAGGATCTCATTCACGAATTCTTTCAGCTTGGCCTGATGGGCATCGAAATCCCCGAGCAGTACGGCGGCGGCGGGGCCAAGTTTTTTGAAGCGATTCTCGCGGTGGAAGAATTATCCCGCGTCGATGCCTCGGCCGGCGTAGTAGTCGACGTGCAGAATACGCTGGTCAACAATGCGCTCTTGCGCTGGGGCACCTCCGAGCAGAAGAAGCGCTATCTCCCCAAGATGGCTGCCGACACCGTTGGCGCCTATGCCTTGAGCGAGGCCCGCTCCGGCTCCGATGCCTTCGGCCTGCAGACACGCGCCGAGCTACAAGGCAGCGACTACGTGCTCAACGGTCGCAAGCTCTGGATCACCAACGGCAAGGAAGCCGGCTTGTTCGTTTTGTTTGCCACCATCGATCCCGCGGCCGGATACAAAGGCATCACCGCATTTCTAGTCGAAAAAGATTTCCCCGGATTCAGCGTCGGCAAGAAAGAAGACAAGCTCGGCATTCGCGCCTCCTCCACTTGCGAACTGATCATTGAAGATTGCCGCGTGCCCCGGGAAAACGTGCTGGGTGAGCCCGGCAAAGGCTACAAGATCGCGATTGAAACTTTGAACGAAGGTCGCATCGGCATTGGAGCGCAGATGATCGGCGTGGCCGCTGGTGCCTGGGAGTTTGCCACGAAATACGCGCAGGAGCGCAAGCAATTCGGCAAGTCGATCTCCGAGTTTCAAGGCATCCAGTTTCAGATCGCGCAAATGGCAACCGAGATCGAAGCCGCCCGCCTCATGGTTTACAACGCCGCCCGCATGAAAGATGCAGGCCTAAATTTCGTCAAGGAAGCGGCCATGACCAAGCTCTTCGCCTCGCAGGTTGCCGAGCGCGTGACGTCTCTGGCCGTTGAAATCTACGGTGGCTACGGCTTCACCAAAGATTATCCCGTCGAAAAATATTGGCGCGATGCCAAGATCGGCAAGATCTACGAAGGCACGTCCAACATGCAGCTAGCGACCATCGCGAAACTTTTGCTGGGCACAAAGTAAGTTGTCATCTTGAGCGAAGTAGGAGCTTCACGAAGTGAAGCTCCTACGCAGTCGAATGCCTGCCCTGCGCGGAGCCGAAGGGATCCCTACCCCAGCTCCATCGAAAGCCGTGTCCAGCGCCCGTTTCACGCCTTAGTAACCAAAACTGGTAACGGTACCTGTGCTCTTTATGTGCATTCGCTTGCACTTGGCACTCCGTAGTCGGCCCTGCTAAATCGTCCTAACTCCAGCCATTTCAGCGCGTTTCGGCCCTTCCGATCATTGGTGCGCTAGCTGCAATCTCATGGCTACCCGCAGTAACGGGGACTGGAGTGCCACATGACGACGTCGTTCGAAAATGCCGGGGGGAATGCGATTCCAGCTCCTAAGCGAAAGATCACTTTGCTTCCGCTTCTCACGGTCCTGTTCGTGATTTCCTACGGCCTCATGACCTTGCTCATTGTGGAGCAGGGGCGGACGATTCAGTCGCAAAGCAATATGATCAAGATTTTGCTCCCGGAAAGCCGGGAGTTGTGGGGACTAAGAGGCAAGGCCATCGCAGAAAAAAATTCAATGCAAGCTCCGTCGACCCAGGATCAGGCACCATGCGTTCGTACTCCGTCTACCCAGAACCCGTCGTCCCAGACTCCGTTAACCCAAGTCCCGTCAACCCAGGTTGCACCAATGCAAGTTCCATCGACCCAGGCAGCGCCGCGGCACCATTCGGCAGGAGCAGGCAAGAGCGCGAAGCCCGAGATCCAGCTTCCGCCCACGCCCGCTTCGGACTTAACCGACCAGCGCCGCTCGTTGGTTACGATTTAATTACGGTTTGAAGTTTAGCTTCGCAGTCCCGGTTCCAGTGGAAAGCGGTAAAGCAATAAAGCAGCAAGCAGTATCGCAAGAGCAGTGAACGTCCCCCAGACATGTATCGGAGTGACGTTTAAAAATAATGAAGGCCCTGACCCTAGCCTTGTTGTGCAGTATGTCGGCCGCGAAGCCCATGCAGCCCGTGCGTCAGCCTTCCAGCCACCTGAGCCAGCCCGCCACTAAAGGCCGCTGGTACTTCGCCGCCAACGGCCACGCCGTCTACTGCTACGGACCAGTAATGACCTTGCCCCAGGCCAACGGCGACTTGCAGAAAGTCGCAACCTTCTGCCGCGACGCCCAAACCGTCGTCCCTCTGAAAGACTAGCCACCTCTGTTGTTATCTCTCGGCGACTTTTCTTGCCCTCGATATTCTTCCTCGATATTTCGCACCAACGACTTGTTCTGAAAGTATGCGGCCTGATCCGATTCGAAAACTCGAAGCTTGCACGTGCCCCGAACTCGCCGCAGATGGGACCGACCGCAGGTGAAAGGGACCGAATGAAAGGGTGGAGCAGGCCTTCCAGGCCTGCGTCAGGCTCACATCAAAATTTAACGGGCTTTAGCCCCTGAGGCTGCTCCTTCTTTTACACTTGATGCATGCCCGAACTCCCCGAAGTTGAAACCATCGCCCGCG
>JBAPOI010000144.1:0-2047 GCA_049279555.1 Candidatus Sulfotelmatobacter sp. | reverse complement strand
ATATTATCCGAAGCCGAGAAACTTTCCGGGGAAGAGCCTGATCTCGGGCACGACCTGCCGTGAGGCATAAGGGACCTCAACCGGTGCCGCGCCTAAATTTGCTTAACGCATAGGACAAGGACGTCCGCAAAGCTGGACGATCAGCTATTGAGGTATCGGTTTCTCGCCTGCTGCAATAAGCTTTGCATTGAGATCAGGCAGGTCGCTTTGCTTCACGTGTTGCCATTCCTTAAGTGTGACGTCCAAGAGACGTGCGAGCCTCTTGTAGGACGCGCGCGCATCCGCGCTAGGGTCAGCATCGGCCCCGTCTACTGCGTGCTCCAGAGATTCCAGATTTTGGGATAAGGGGCGCAGACTGTCCGTCCGACGGGGAGCGACGCCTTGAAAGTTTCGAGGATCAGGATGGAGCCGAGCGTCCGATAGATCGAGAATCTTCGACATCAATATGCTGATCTCCGAGTGCAAGGCGCTTTGTTGCTTTAGCCGCAGCTCAAGGGCTTTCAACAGTTTGGTCGCTTCTGTGATCGCCGCAGATGCCCGGACCCAAGCCTGTTCGACCTGTAGGGCAAGCAGAAATTCGCGGGTCAGTGCCGATTTGGAAATTTTTACGCGTGGGTCGGCCTTGATCAGCAGCCCTTGTCTATAGCTTCTGCCACTGGCGGTGAGCTCTAGAGAATAGAAGCCGGGTGGAGCCCAAACGCCTTCCTTTTCCTCTGCGTCCGGATCTGCAGGTGGCGGGGGCGCATAATGGATGTCCCAAATGAAACGGTGCATGCCCGGCGCCGTCGACAAGTGCGGTTTTACTGGCACCCATTCCGGTGCGAATTTCAATTTGAGTGGATCTGGCGGCGTAATTTTGTCGGCGGAGCTGAAATCGCGAATCTTATGGCCCGTGACATCATAGATCGTCAGCGTGACCGGGCCTTTGATCCCCTTTGGGAGAGCGTAATCAATCATCGCGCCGTTGGGAGGATTGGCAACCACTGGCTCGTCCTTGGGCAATGGCGTGCCGGTGAAGGTGGAGACACGTGCACGAACTGCATCAGCCGGTTTGAATAGGACCACATTGGTGATTGTGGCAGCGGCCATTTGGCGGAGCGCTGTAACGTCATCCATGATCCAAAAGCCACGGCCATGCGTCGCGATCACCAGATCGTCGCCATGCACATCGATATCGCGCACGGACGTCATGGGAAGGTGTTGCTGCAGCGTTTGCCAATGCGCGCCGTCATCAAAAGAGACGTACATGCCCCTTTCGGTGCCGGCATAAAGCAAGCCTTTGCGCAGTGGGTCTTCCCGCACAACATTCACAAAACTGTCCTTCGGTATGCCGTCGTTAATGCGTTTCCAATTTTTCCCGCCGTCAACCGTGCGGAAAATATAAGGGGCATCGTCATCCAAACGATGGCGATCGATCGCCAAATAGGCGGAATTTACGTCAAAATGAGATGGCTCAATGGCGGCGACCTTTGACCATACTGTGATCTCGGTGGGCGTCACCTGGCGCCAATGCGCGCCACCATCCTCGCTCAGCCAAACCAGCCCGTCGTCCGTGCCAACCCACAGTGTATTTGCTCGCAAGGGCGACGGAGCGATCGTGTAGATGACGCCGCGCCGGTTTCCTGCATAATCATCATCCGCCGCTGTAGCCGCGTCGAGATTAGCCGGAACCCCAGCATTTGGGCGCGTTAGATCTGGACTAATTGGCGTCCAGCGATTACCGCCATCCGTTGTGCGGAAGAGTTTCTGATTGGCGAAATACAACACCCTTATATCGCGTCTGGAGAAAACAAGTGGCAACGTCCAGGCGCGCCGATAATAAATAGCTGGATAAGCAAGCGTCGGATCAACATTTCGGGTCTGGCCGGTGCGTAAATCCAACTTGTCGACCGTTCCTCCGTATACTGTCTGCGGATCGTTGGGATTCGGAGCGATCATTCCGCTTTCGCCCCCTGCGGTAATTTCGTGGAATTGTTCCATGGTGATGCCATCTCCGCTGCCGGTCCTGCTAGGCAAGGCCACTGCACCGGAATCCTGCTGCGCCCCG
>JBAPOI010000143.1:0-3848 GCA_049279555.1 Candidatus Sulfotelmatobacter sp. | reverse complement strand
CTGGCCGCCATCTCCTTCAACCTGACCCGGCTACTCGCTAGCCGTTAGCTGGGCCGATGGCGTTTTTAATAACGGTAGGCAAAATGACTGCGATGCAAACGCGTTCTCACGCGGTCTCTAAAGCCCGCATTTGTGATTGGCTTTGATCGGCACGGCCGAAGCCATGCCCTGATACGAATCAAGTTTTTCGGCATTTTACAAAATAGCTTTAAGGGTCTCCTAAATGTTTGGGTTTTAGTTCCTGGTTTTCCTAGGGTTTTATCCTCGAGAGATAGGGCGGTATGACGGGTGGGACAGCAGGTTCCTCACCGGGCGTACCGCCCGATTCGGAATGACATCGATTTTGCTCTGGGCTTTGGGTTTCCTAGTTGTTGGGTTTTCCTAGCCCTTGGTCCTCACCGGGGCACGACATCATTTGTGGAATGGTCACAAATTCATAACCTTTCTCTTTGAAGCGTGTGATCAGATGATCCGTGGCCAAGACGGTTTGGGAGCGATCTGCGCCCATTTGTTTGTGACCGCCGTCGTGGAGCAGGATGACGTCGCCGCCGCGAATTTGTGTAATCACTTTGCGCTCAATCTCGGCGGCGGGCGGGGCATTCCAGTCGTAGCCGGTGACGTTCCACATTACAGGTTCTAGGCCGAGTTCACGCGCGATGCGAAGAACTGCGGGGCGGCGACCGCCGAAGGGCGGACGGAAGAGGTTGGAATGCTGGCCGATTGCGTCATGCAGAGCGGCACGGCAATCGGAAAGTTGTTTCCTGATCGCGGTCTCATTCTTGAAGGTGAGCAGGGGATGAGTGAAGGTGTGGTTGCCGACGACGTGGCCAGCTTCGACAATTTCGCGAGCAATTTCCGGGTGCTGCTGCGCGTAGCGTCCGATTAGAAAAAATGTTGCGAAAACGTTGTGTTTTGCCAGAACGTCTAAAAGTTGCCTTGTGTGCGGATCGTTGGGACCATCGTCATAAGTCAGAGCGAGTTGACGTGAGCGAGACGGCAATCCCTTGAACGTTTGTCCATACCATTGGCCGGTCGGTGCCATGGACTGATAACCCGCCGCGGCAACAGCGCCCGCGGCCGCAGCACCGGTCAGGGCGAGGGCGAGCATGTGGGGATTGTAGTGCATTGAGTCATTGAGCCATCGGGTGATTGAGCGATTGAAAATCGTAAACATGTACTTCCAAAATCGCACAATCACGAAATCGCTCAATCACACAATTCCTGCCTGTTAACTCTTCCCTCAATTGCCACCCGGCTTCATCCGAGCTATTCTGCCAATTCGAGAAATTGCGTAAACCATGGCGAATCTTTTCGAACTCCCCCGTTACATTGCTGTGGAAGGTCCGATACGAGTTGGCAAGAGCACCTTGGCGGGGATTCTCGCCGAGCGGCTGACGGCGCAACGAGTGATGGAAACGGAGACCAACCCTTTCCTGAGCGCATTCTACGAGGGCGAGCGCGGGGCGGCGTTCCAGGCTCAGTTCGCCTTTCTGGTGCGGCGATTCGAACAGTTGCAGGCGCTTGACCTGGGTTCGCGATCGCAGAGGACCGTGGTCGCCGACTACATTTTTGAAAAAGACAAGCTTTTTGCCTGCCTTAACCTTACCGACCAGGAACTCGATACCTACAACCGCTACTACAACCACTTCCGCGAGCAGTTGCCCACGCCGGATCTCGTGATCTATTTGCAGGCCACGCCCGAGGTGCTGAAGAAGCGCCTGAAAAAAAAGAACGCGCCAGGTGAGAAGGCGGTTAGCGATGAGTATCTGGAAGAAGTGGTGAAGGCTTACGAGCACTTCTTCTTTCATTACACATCGTCGGATCTGCTGATCGTGAACACATCTGACATTGATTTTGTCGACCGGAATGAAGACTTGCAAGAGTTGCTGCGCAAGGTAACGGAGCCGATCAAGGGGACGCAATACTTTTTGCCGCTGGGTGGGCAGGAGGCGGTGGGGGCGTAGGGAGTCCATGTAGGAAGGGCCGCCTCGGCTGTCAGTCGAGCGCAGCGAGATAGTGCGCGCCTCGTCGTGTTGGCCTCTCCAACTTTATCTCTCGTATCGTGGCAGTGAATAGATGGAAAGCAATTGGCCAACTTTGGAGAATTCCGGGTCAGCAGTTACCAACCATGCGCCGCGTTCGATCGCCAGCTCCGCGGCGAAAGCGTCCGCATATCCCAGGCTATGTTTTTGCTTCAGCGCACCAACCCGGGACGCTCGTTCTCGATCCACGACAATGACCACGATCGGTAGTTCTTGCAGCACGCTCTCAGCTTGCTGGGCACCGGTTTCACCGTGCCTCCTCCATTCGATGTAGAAGACTTCGCCCCAAGTAACAGCCGACATTAACAGAGGTCTGTCCTGCCGTCGAGCCTCGTCGAATAACTTGCGGATCTTTTGCGCGCTGTGGCGGGCTTCAAAAAAGCCCAGCAGAGCATTGGCATCGAGCACATAGCGCCGCCCACCTGCGCGAGATGCTCCGGGCGTCATGGCCGCTCTTGCCTGCGCTCGCGTTCCCTCTCCCGTTCGCGCTCAGCCAACGACTCCTCAAACATGGAAGGTTCACCGGGTTTTGGCTTCTGGAACCCCATAATCTCATCCAGTCGCCGTGCGGTAATTGGGGTCAACACCAGCCTGCCTTTGTCGTCGGTCCACGTGGCGGGCGTGCCCTTGTCCAAACCGTATTGTTCGCGCAGTTCGGCGGGAATCACCACTTGACCCTTGGAGCTGATTACGGTGCGATAGGTCGCCATGAATGTATCTTATCATTAAGTAAGACGAATTTAAATCGTCTTACTATCCGTTTTTTATAACTCCTACACTAAAAACCTGCGGAAAACAAACTTATCGACGAACGGCCCGCTTGCGTCTACAATAGTTCCCAGCATCCACGAAGATGCGAAACAGACTCTATCCGGTAAGCCGGAGGGGCACTGGAGGAACAATGAGCATCACCGGAATTGGCGTACGTCCCGGCATGTCGGGAAACGACGCGATACGCCAGAAGGTCACGACCGCGACTCTGCGGGAATTAAAACTCCGTCACGAACCCATTACCTGCCTCACTGCTTACGACTACGCTACGGCGCGTCTGGTCGACGAGGCCGGCATCGAGATGATCCTGGTCGGCGATTCGCTGGCCCAGGCCATTCTCGGTTATGAAAACACGCTTTCGGTCACCATGGACGAGATGCTGCATCATGTGAAGGCGGTGCGGCGCGGAGTGAAACATGCGCTGCTGCTGGCCGACATGCCTTATGGGTCTTATCAGGTTGACGCGCAAAGCGCCCTCAACAACGCTACGCGTTTTGTGAAGGAAGGCGGCGCGGAGGTGGTGAAGATCGAGGGGGGCGAAAAGCGTGCCGACCTGATTCGGCGGATCATTGACGCCGAAATTCCCGTGGCCGGACATATTGGGCTGACGCCACAGTCAGTGAATGTGATGGGTGGATACAAGGTGCAGGGCAAAAATCTGAGCGCCATCGAGCAACTCATGCGGGACGCCGTGGCGCTCGACCGCGCCGGTGTGTGCTGCATTGTGCTGGAAGGGATTCCGCGCGAGGTGGCGGCGATGATTACGGCGGAAGTGAACACGCCGACCATCGGCATTGGCGCCGGTCCGGAGTGCGATGGCCAGGTACTAGTGTTCCATGATCTTCTCAACCTAACGTTTGGGCCGGCGGCAAAATTTGTGCGCCGCTACGGCGATGCGGCCTCGCTGATTACGAATGCGGTGCGGGCATTTCGCGCCGATGTTCGATCGCAGCAGTATCCGTCGGATGAGGAGTCGTATCATTTGCCTCGAGAGACGAAGGCTGGGTTTGAAACCGTTCTGGCGCGGAAGCGAGC
>JBAPOI010000142.1:0-10867 GCA_049279555.1 Candidatus Sulfotelmatobacter sp. | reverse complement strand
GCCATCTCGCGTTGAGCTCTATTTTGTTCTTCCGCCCTCGATTTTCAACTTATCCGACGCTCCAACTTGCGCCGCTGCCAATCGTGCCGTCAGCACGCGGAATGGGGAGCAGGAAACGTAATCCATTCCTACCTGATGGCAGAACTCCACCGACGATGGATCGCCGCCGTGCTCGCCGCAGATTCCCACTTCCAGCTTAGGACGTGTCTTTCGCCCGCGTTCGATTCCGATCCGTACCAGCTCTCCGACACCGTCGCGGTCAATCGCAGCGAACGGATCCTGCTTGAGAATTCCTTCCGAAAGATACGTCGGCAGAATTTTGTTCACGTCGTCGCGGGAAAACCCAAACGTAGTCTGCGTGAGGTCATTTGTGCCGAATGAGAAAAATTCTGCTTCTTTTGCAATCTCATCCGCAACCAGACACGCCCGCGGCAACTCAATCATTGTGCCGACCAGGTAATGCACGTGCCTGCCCTTCTCTTTGAAAACTTCTTCCGCCACGCGCCGGACAATCGCTCCCTGATTCGCCATTTCCTTTACGGTGCTAATTAAGGGAATCATTACCTCGGCGTGGGTCTTGATTCCTTTCTTCTCGACGGCGACTGCCGCTTCAATAATGGCCCGCGCCTGCATCTCTGTGATCTCCGGATAGGTGATGCCCAAGCGGCATCCGCGATGACCAAGCATGGGATTGAATTCATGCAAGTCCTCCACGCGCGCCAACAGGCCGGAAAGGACTTTTTTCAAGTCACCGGCCCCCTTCACTCCGTACTCGCGGTATTCCTCGATCAGACCTTTTTTCTGCTTGGTGTTTGCACTGGCCAGACTGGCGATGTCGACCATCAACTTCTCGCGCTTGGGCAGGAACTCGTGCAGAGGCGGATCGAGGAGGCGAATTGTCACCGGCAGCCCGTCCATAGCTTCGAGCAGACCAATAAAGTCTGCCCGCTGCATTGGCAGCAGCTTCTTGAGCGCCGTGCGCCGGTCTTTTTCATTGTCGGCGAGAATCATGGCGCGCATGTGCGGGATGCGATCGGCAGCAAAAAACATGTGCTCGGTGCGGCATAGTCCGATGCCTTCAGCCCCAAACGTTTTCGCCTGAACCGCATCGCGCGGAATGTCGGCATTCGCGCGCACGCCGATTTTCCGGAACGGTTCTGCCCAGCTCAACAGTTTTTGCAAGTCAGCATCGTCGGTGGACGGCTCAAGAGTATTCAACTTCCCCTTAATCACGCGACCGCTGGTACCATCGAGCGAAATCCAGTCTCCTTCTTTGAACACTTGCCCTTTGACCCGCATTTGCCTGGTGCGCTCATCCACTTGAATGTCGCCCGCGCCGGCCACGCAGCACTTTCCCATTCCACGCGTGACGACAGCGGCGTGACTGGTCATGCCACCGCGCGACGTGAGAATGCCAGCCGCCACTTCCATCCCCTGGATATCTTCGGGAGTAGTTTCTGCGCGCACCAGAATCACTGGATTTTTCTTCGTTCCATGTCCCGCTTTCTTCACGGCTTCTTCCGCAGTAAAGACGATTTGTCCGACGGCCGCACCAGGAGATGCCGGCAATCCCGTCGCCAGCACTTCCACCTTCGTGCTCTTCTCATCCAGCCGCGGCACCAGAAAATCGTAAAGTTGATTTGGCTCGACGCGAAAGATCGCATCTTCTTTTGTAATCAGTCCTTCTTCGACCATCTGTATTGCCACCCGCACTGCGGCCCAGCCGGTGCGCTTGCCATTGCGTGTCTGCAGCATGTAAAGCTTGCCATCCTGGATGGTGAACTCAAAATCCTGCATATCGCGATAGTGCTTCTCGAGGCGCGTCGTGATATCGCGCAGCTGGTCGTAAACCTGCGGCATGATCTTATGCAGCTCGGAAATATGCACCGGAGTGCGAACACCCGAGACCACATCTTCGCCCTGTGCGTTCATCAGAAATTCGCCGTAGAATTCCTTCGCGCCTGTCGCGGGATTGCGCGTAAAGCCTACACCCGTTCCGCTGGTATCGCCGAGATTGCCGTATACCATGGCTTGCACATTCACTGCCGTGCCGAGCATGTCGTCAATGTTGTTGATGCGACGGTAGTGCTTCGCACGGTCGTTCTGCCATGAGCGAAACACCGCATCCCGCGCCATAACCAACTGCTCATGCGGATCTTGCGGGAAGTCGCGCTTGACGTGTTTCTTTACGACCTTTTTGTATTCTTCGATTACTTCCTTCAGCGCCTTGGCATCGAGCTCGGTATCGAGCTTGGCTTTCTTCTGTTTCTTCTTCGCGTCAAAAACCTCGTCGAAGGCAGACTTCGGAATCTCGAGGACGACGTTGCCAAACATCTGGATCAGCCGCCGATAAGAATCGGCCGCGAACCGGGGGTTGTCGCTGCGCTTTGCAAGAGCCTCCACGCTCTTGTCGTTCAATCCGAGATTCAGAATCGTATCCATCATCCCCGGCATGGAAAACTTCGCACCGGAGCGGACGCTTACCAAGAGCGGATTCTCGCCGGTTCCCAGCTTTTGTCCCTGCAAAGCTTCAAGCTTGGCAAGCGCGTCGTCCATTTGGCGATCGACATCTTTCGACGCTGCGCCTTGTCGCATATATTCACGGCAAGCCTCGGTCTGAATGGTGAATCCTGGAGGGACGGGCAAGCCGGCGTTGGTCATCTCGGCCAGGCCAGCGCCCTTGCCACCGAGAGTGTCCTTCATCTTGCCATCGCCATCGGCTTTGCCGCCGCCGAAAAAATAGACGTACTTGGTTGAGGTTTTCTTGCTTTCCTGCACACCCACTTCGGGGAGGGTAACTGTCACCATGATGATTAGTCCTTTGTAATTCGATTCTGTTAAATCTTGAGCGCCGGCGCGAGGCCAGCAGGCTATTTATCTAAATTCGATTAATGTTAAGCGTAGCCGTTTGCTAGTCACGCCGCAAATACGGCGCTAGGTCTAACGGTCAGCCGTTACCTTCCGTGACGATCTCTGAAAAATCGGCGATCGTCGAGAATTCCCTTAGCAAAGTTCTAAGCAGCGCAAGGCGGTTTGCACGCAGTTTCTGATCCGGCACCATGACCATTACTTTATCGAAGAATAAGTCGACCGGCTCGCGCGCCGTCGAAAGCAACACGAGTGCTTCGCCATACTCTTTCTTTTTGCGATGCGCTTCAACTCGTGGTCCGTTCACTTCGACATAAGCTGCCAGATTCTTCTCTTCGTGAGCCGAATCCGGCAAATATTCGAAGCTGGCTGCGGGCGAAATATCTTTTTCGTGCGCCTGCCTCAGGATATTACGCATACGCTTGCACGCCGCGCCAATCGCCACAAATTCAGGCAAGTGTAAGACCCGCTTGACCGACTCCGCCCGTGCCAGCGCGTCGACGACATCGTCAGCGTCTGCGGCGAGAACGGATTTCACCACGTCATAAGCATAGCCGCACACGTCCTTCAAATAAAACTCCAGCCTCTCGCGGAAAAATACTCGTACTGATTCGTTGAACTTCTCGTCATCGACAAACTTCTTTTCCGCTTCCGATCCCTGATAGCTTGCGCGCGCATCTCGCATCAAGTCGCTAAGGCGGAACGGCAGCTTGTACTTGTCGATCACTTTCACAATCGCATTCGCCTGCCGCCGCAATGCAAACGGATCCTTCGATCCGCTCGGAACCAGGCCGAGGGCAAACATGCCAGCAATCGTATCCGCTTTGTCGCCGACAGAAAGCACTGCACCTTCGAGCGATCGAGGCACCTCGTCTTCGGTCGACTCCGGCTTGTAGTGATCGTAGATCGCGTCCGCAATGGCAAATCGCGTTGCCTCAGGCAGGCTCGGATCGAGTGGCTGCACCCGCGCATACAGTCCGCCAACAATTCCCTGCAGTTCAGTAAATTCTTTTACTAACTCGGTCGTGAGATCAGTTTTCGCCAGGCAGGCCGCTTTGTGAACTACGCCCGCGCGCACTGCGATACCGCCTTGTTTGACGATTTCGCTCAGCCAACTGCACAAACGCTGCACCCGCCGCGTCTTCTCATAGTAGCTGCCTAAATCTTTCTGAAAGGTAACGTTTCGTAGCGAATCGAGGCGCTCCAAAAGCGATTTTTTCTGATCTGTCTGCCAGAAGAATCGCGCGTCGTTGAAGCGCGCCCGCAGCACGCGCTCGTTGCCGTGCTGGATCAGTCCCTGCGGGTCGCCATCGGTATTCAACACCGCCAGAAAATGCGGCAGCAGTTTTCCGCTCGCATCTTCGATCGCGAAATACTTCTGATGATCGCGCATTACGGTGACCAGAACCTCTTCCGGCAGCGCCAGGAACTGCGGATCGAATCCTCCAAGAATCGCGGAAGGAAATTCCGTCAAGTTCACCACGGTATCAAGGAGAGACTTGTCTTCCCGCCACCGTGCTCCAGGAATCGTTCGCGTGGCCGCATCTAGAGCTTTGCGAATCTGCTGTTCACGCTCTGCGCGTCCTAGAACTTTGGCTGCGCGCAAAGCATCCACGTAATCCGACCCTGCGCGCGGAATCGTAACGGCGCCATCCGATAGAATTCTGTGTCCTCGGGAAAAGCTCCCCGCGAAGATGCCATCAAACTCCAACGGAATCGTTTCGCCGTCCAGCATCGCCACCAGCCATCGCACGGGACGCACAAACCGCTCATTCGGCTTGCGCCAGTACATATTTTTGGGCCAGTAGATTGACGAAAGTTCCTTGGGCAAATTCTCAGCCAGAATTTCGGCCGCGCTCCGGCCTTTCTTCGTAACCATCGCAGCAAGGTATTCGCCCTTCGGAGTTGTAACCCTTTCGAGTTGCGCCACATCGACCCCCGCTTTCTTGGCGAATGCATGCGCAGCTGGCGTCGGCTGACCGTCTTTGTATGCGACGTTCACCGACGGCCCGTTCATTTGCTCCGTTACGTCAGTCTGCGAGGCCGGAATTCCCCCCGCCATCACAGCCACACGACGAGGAGTATAGAAATAGGTAATCGCTCCCGCAGGAGCGAGCCGCTCCCGCGCCAAGAGAGAATCGACCCGCGTCTGCAACTCCTGTGACGCCGCGTCGATCATCCGCGCGGGGATTTCTTCGCACCCGATTTCTAACAGAAAGTCTGGCATGTATTAAACCTACGCCCACCCACTTCTATTGCCGCCTACTCGCATTCTCACGATTCCGGAGAGTGCCTCGCCGCACGCCTTAAATCTATGCAGCTAGGGATCCTTCGATTGCGTGAAAGCTTCGCTTCGCGAAACTTTCACTCCGCTCAGGATGACAGAAGATAGAAATCTAGCCAGCCACCGGCGACAACTTTTCTTTCCTCGGCTTCTTCTCGCGAACAGGCTCAGGATCATCGGACTTCTCCGACGACGCATCGCTCTGACTCTGCTTGCCGCTGCTCTGTTGATCAACCCAGGCTTTCGCGATTCCGACCGCGAGCGCCCGCACGCGCGCAATCACGCCCACGCGCTCGGTCACCGAGATCGCACCACGCGCATCGAGAATGTTAAACAGGTGCGAGCACTTCAGACAGAGATCGTAACCGGCAAGCAAAGGATATTTTTCGGGCGCACTGTCCGTCGCATCTGCCAAGGCTGGCCCTACAAGTCTGTTAACTTCGTCAGTTTTTTTTCTCTTCGTGGATTCGTAACCTTGCAGAAGAAGAGAACATTCTCGTTCGTAAAGTCTAAAATGCTCCCAAGTGAAATCGATATTGGCGGCCTCGAAGTTGTACACGGAAAATTGCAACTCATCTGCCAAGCGGACGTCGCCATACGTCGTCGCATCCCCGGTTTTGGGATCGCGCGCCCACACGATATCGTAAATCGAATCCACATCCTGCAAGAACGCTGCAATACGCTCCAGGCCGTACGTGAGTTCGGCAGAAATTGGAAACAGATCGACGCCGCCGCATTGCTGGAAATAGGTAAACTGTGTGATCTCCAGACCGTCGAGCATTACCTGCCAGCCCACGCCCCAAGCGCTCAGCGTCGGAGCTTCCCAGTTGTCTTCCTCGAACTTAATGTCGTGCTGCCGCAGGTCGATGCCAATCGCGGCCAGTGATTCCAGATACAACTCCTGTACATTTTCTGGCGGAGGCTTCAGGATCACCTGCAACTGCATGTGCTTGAACAGACGGTTAGGATTCTCCCCGTACCGTCCGTCCGCCGGCCGCCGCGAAGGCTGCACATACGCAACTTTGTAGGGCTTCGGCCCCAGCACATGCAAAAATGTCTCCGGCGCCATGGTCCCCGCGCCTACTTCGACATCGTAGGGCTGCTGCAACACGCACCCACGCTCCGCCCAAAATGCCTGCAGGCGCAGGATAAGTTCCTGAAATGTGAGCGAATTGGGTTTGGCTGGGGGCACAGTTTGTCCGCACGCTGGAACGCTAATCTGTGATTGTAACGGAACGGCACGGCAGCCGTCAGCTAGCGGCTCGGGGCACCTTAAAACCTCTTGCCATGAATGATCTGATCAACTTTGAGGGAGCACCAGCAGAACGGGGCATTACTGAAGTACTCTCGAATCAACGATTAGAGACCATTGTTCTATTAATTCTTAAGCATAATTAAGACAAATCTTCAGGGCAGAAAGTGACTCGCGATGAAAAATATTGCCACACGGGTGGTTGTGTCGTTGATGTTCGCCTTGACCATTGTAGAGGCTCTGCCGGCGCAAAGCGTTGAGCAACCGAAAATAGGGTTTTCCCTGGAAGCGGTAAAAGGAGAGCGTTGGCAAACCGACCTCGACTCCTTTCAAGCCCGTGCGCAGCAACTGGGCGTGAAGACGGTTTGGGCAGATGCCAGGGGAGACGACGATGTTCAATTTCGCCAAGTAACGGAGATGATCAAGGCGGGCATCCAGGTATTGGTCCTGCTGCCGCACGATACGGCGAAAGCCAGCAGGGTTGTGGATGCGGCAAAAGCTGCGCACGTCAAGGTTATCAGCTACGATCGCCTGGTACGGGACAGCGACGTAGATCTCTACATAAGCTTTGACCCAGTTGAGGTCGGCAGGATGCAGGCACAGTATCTGCTAAATCTTGCGCCCCGGGGAAATTACGTCCTGATCGAGGGTTCCCCAAGTGACGCGAACGCGAAGGTTCTGCACGACGCTCAAATGAGAATACTGCAGCAGTATATCGATCAGGGCAAGATCAAAGTGATCGCCGACGGCTATGCCAAGGACTGGAAGCCCGAAGAAGCATATCTCCATATGCTGGATGCTCTCAATTCTTCCAACGGGAACGTCGCTGCCGTCCTTGCCTCTAGTGATGGGTTGGCAGGGGGCGCGATTCAGGCGCTTCAAGAACATAATCTCGTGGGCAAGGTACCGGTCTCCGGACAAGATGCGGATCTGCTGGCGATCATACACATCATCGAGGGCAGCCAGAGCATGACGGTTTACAAATCAATCCCGAACCAGGCCGCGCTGGCCGCCGATGAAGCCGTTCGCCTGATGAGGGGCGGAGAGATCCGCGAGAATCGAATGGCCTACAACGGCAAGAAAAATGTTCCTGCGATCATGCTGAAAGGCGTGGCGGTGACGAAAGACAATATCAGAACAACGGTGATCAAAGACGGATTCCAGAAGTTAGACGTCATCAATGCGGGGCTGCCTAAGGAAAAGCAACTCGCAAACTAGCCAAGCTTCAGAATCCCCCCTTCTCCAGCATTCCCGCTGTCACCAGCTTTTTTTCGAGATGGCGCTGCAGGATCTGGATCAGGAACTTCCGCAGATCGGCCGCTTGTGCTTTGGGCCATAGCATCGCGGAGAAGCTCTCGACGGGAGCACGAAACATCTGCGCCGCCAGCATTCGGGGCTTCATCGGTGATCTCTGATGACACCAAGCGCGCAGAAAAGTCTCCGGCGCCATCGTGCCAGCGCCCACTTCCACGTCATAGGGCTGCTGCAACACGCACCCGCGCTCCGCCCAAAACGCCTGCAGCCGCAGGATGAGTTCCTGGAACGTCAGCGAGTTGGGCTTCGAAGGATTCACTGGCTTGTTTGGGAACCCGCAGGTTAATCACTGATCGTAACGGATGGAGCGGGAAGTCGTCAGCCTCAACTCGGACCGGTCGGCAATTGGAGATGTTGGTTCACTAGGAGATTAAGTTTACAATTTGTTTGCGCCTATCGAGACCCATGAAAATCATCACACCGGATTACCTTGCCAGCATTCCCACGAGTGGGGGCGTGATCGACCAAGGGCTCTTGGATATAGATAATAAGGAACGAAGCAACCTTTTCGCATGGAACGGGCAATTCTCTCCCCAACTTGTAGAAGTGCTCCTCGAGACGTACGCGTCCAAGGACGCAACAGTGCTCGACGTATTCGCTGGGAGCGGGACAGTCCTGTATGAGTGCGGCAGGGGACGGCTCAGGGGCATGGCGGCAGAGATCAATCCGGCCGCCTTCTGTATGACCGTCATCTACACCTTTATCAATTTGCCGCCCCCTGAGCGTACTGTGCATATAGAAAACTTTGAAATGGCTCTCGCGCCGGTCTTGACTGACAGCCTGTCGCTATGGACGGGCGACACTCATGACAATGGGATAACTGCGACCAAGCAGAAGTTGGTCGATCTACGACACAGCCTACCCCCAGGTTGGGAGCGGATGTTGGCCGACGCCCTCATTGTCATTGCTGATTTCCACAGGCTTGAAATAGTCGCTAATCTGGCCAAGGCGTGGAACAAGCTGAAGCTGATTGTGGAGGGTCTACCGTATTCAGCAGCTATGCTCAACGCCTTAAATTGCGATGCTCGGAGCCTCCCAATTTCGCAGGACTCGGTCGACTTGGTGATTACATCCCCCCCCTATATAAATGTTTTTAACTACCACCAGCAATATCGCGGCTCCGCGGAAGCTCTAGGGTGGGACCTGTTGGCCGTCGCTAAGTCAGAAATGGGCTCCAATAGGAAACACCGAGGGAACAGATTCTTGACAGTGATCCAATACTGCCTTGACATCACAATGGCGCTGTCTGAAATCAACCGAGTCTGCAGGCGATCAGCACGAATCGTTTTTGTCGTTGGGCGGGAGTCAACGGTTAGGGGGGTGCGTTTCTTCAATGGAGAGATCGTTGGCCGGCTTGCGTCTGCATGCACATCGCTGCGGGTCGACTTTAGGCAAGAACGCTCATTCAGAAACCGATTCGGTGACCTTATAGTCGAGGACATACTTCACTTCGGTCTGCTGAACTCTCGGAAGCACTCGGATCTGTTCAACCTTTCGGACGCGAGGGTGGTCGCCAGCGAGGTACTAGGCCAGCGGCTAAAGTCATGCACTGACTCCACCGCAATCGCAGACATGACAGAAGCACTAGATATGATCGAAATAGTCCAACCGTCGCCCATCTTCAGAGCTGAGGAAACGAGAAGGATCCCCGCGACAAACTGACATGCCATTTCCGACTCCGCACTTAGACAAACTGACAAAGACAAGAGAAAACGAAAAATTGCCCGTATCCGATTGCGCGCGTCTAGATGCCGCCGTAGAGCGTTACCACGAATGGACCAAGAAGCTTGACGCAGTTGACGGCTCGCGAGATGAAATCATAAACGAGTCCGTTCGCCTTCTGAATGATTATCGCCTTTACATTGATGTGGACTTAGTCTTCGACAGCGAAGATGATTTTCTCTACCGGCAGAAGGGACAACTGAAGCTGGACAACAGCGTTGTCGAGGAGTTTCTTCCGCGTCTTATCCAGCCTGCGGTGATTCCCCCTCTGAAGAATATGCAGGTAGAGGTTGGGCCCAGGAAATCGTTCTCCTCTGCGTTTTTTGTATCTAGTCTGGATGTTCCCCAGCTCGGCGGCGGGCTAAACATTCGCGAGAAAAACCAGGACTTCGCCATTAGCAAGCCCCTCTACGTAATGACCTCGCACTCGCCTGGATTCGAAAAGGACAAATCAGAAACTGCAACGACAAACATCACCTATGTTGCAGCGGAGTGCAAGACAAACCTGGACAAGACAATGTTCCAAGAAGCGTGTGCTACGGCACGTGATACAAAGTTTGCTGTTTCTGGCGCGCACTACTACTTGCTATCCGAATGGCTGGACATGGCCCCGCTGAGCACCGCTGCGACGGATATAGACGAAGTCATTCTGCTGCGGAAGGCTAAACGAATCAGCGCCGGTATAAGAGCTACCTTCTCGATCGCCAAGAAACGGAGGGAGTGTCGCCAAGAATACATTAACTACCTCAAAGGTTACCCCTTCCGCCCTGAAATGTTCAAGAGATTCGTTGGGCACGTGGAGAAGCTCATCAAAAATGAGGCTCCAATAGAGCGGGACGTACTAGAGCACGGATTTTTCTAGTGCAGAGGGGTAACCCCGCCCCGTTTTTAATATCCGGATATACCCTCCTAGAACTCACCCTTCTCCAACATCCCCGCCGTCACCAGCTTCTTCTCAATATGCCGCTGCAGAATCTGGATCAGGAATTTCCGCAGATCGGCTCCCAGCGCTTTCGGCCAAGGAGCGTCCGCGAAGCTTTCGACGGGAGCACGAAACATCTGCGCCGCGAGCGATCGCGATTCGCTCGAAATCTCGGACGAAGCTAGGCGCTTGTCATCGACGCACATCAAGCCATCGGCCAGTGCATGAAAATAGGCGCGGCTGCCGTTTAGATTTCTGCCGCAGATAACGCACTCCGTCAACTCGGGCAAAAAGCCGACCAGCCGCGTCAGCCACAATTCGAAATATGTGGCCGGCATCCATACATCGGAGCCGGTCATGACGTGCAGCACCGAGAGCGTGAGGCGAAAGATGGCGTCGTTGGCTTCGCGGTCGGGCAGCAACTCATCGAGCAACTCAGCCACGTGCGCCAGCGCCACCGCTCGCGCGTAACTGACTTCTGAAGCCATCGGAGACTCCAGCACTT
>JBAPOI010000141.1:0-2017 GCA_049279555.1 Candidatus Sulfotelmatobacter sp. | reverse complement strand
ACTTATATGTCAACTACGCCCGAGTTCTTTCCCGTCTCCGAAGACATATATAAGGACGCCGATCAGGAATTCTACGGCCACCACGAGCGCCTGGAACGCCATTTGAAGCACTCCCGCTTTGTGATCGGATCGCTGGCCGTGACCGCAGCGGTGGCACTGGCCACGACCGGCTATCTGGCATCCCAGGTCGGCAAAAAGCCCGTTCATGTGATCCGGATTAACGACGTCGGGCGCGCCGAAGCGCTCGCCTATTTCGACGATTCTTACCGGCCGCAAGCGCCCGAAGTGCGCTACTTTCTCGCCCACTGGGCTCGGCAACGCTATACGCGGAACCGCCAGACGACGCTCGTTGAATACCCCCAGAACTATTTCTTTCTCGAACGGACCTTAGCTGAGCGCCTAATGAATCACGATCAGGTTGACAACAGTCCCGGTTCCATCCGGCAGTTTGACGCCGGCAATGGCGAGGAAGTCAGCGTCACGATCACCAACGTCGTCGTGAAACGGTTGATCCAGTTGCCGTACCAGGCGGATGTCTATCTGAACCGCACTTACCTGGGCGCCGGAGGTACCGTGACGCACAAGGATTCGCTCATCATTCCGGTCACGTTTTCACTCAATCCGGCGCAGGTGAAGAACAATCTCGTGCCGTTCAATCCGCTCGGACTGACCATTACAGCCTTCACCGAGTACCAGGATTTCAGCGCCAAGTAGCACTCTTCGTTCAAACAAAGGAGCCGCCGATGCCACGGATTCAGCCCGAAGACAAGACCAAAGAAGCTGTCTTTTCCTTCAAGCTGCGCGTCGATGTGAACGCGCAAATGGTCGCTTATGGCGCCTTCTTGAACCCCGATGATCCGTCATCCAAGGACTATGTCGTCACCGAAATGTTCCGCGAAAGCGTGAAAGGTGACAAGGAATTTGCCACGTACTGGGAGCAGAACAAGGCTCGGTTTCTGTCTGCACAGGAAGCACAAGGACACAAAGATGCCAGCGCAACGACCCCTCGCGGCAGGTCGCGTGCGTCCCAATCCGCCGCCTAAGGAGACAAGAAATGGAAGACACCAACACGATCGAAAGGGACATTTCATCCGTCCGCAGTGAGATTCGTCGTGAACAAAACGAGCTCAGTCGCGACCCGGTTGGCCCACCCAATCCGGCCATCGCAGCCGAACTCAATGCCAATGAACGCACGCTCAAGACGCTTGAGCAGAAGGAGGAGCGCGCAAACGAGTATGAACAGTCGCACGGCTTCGGTTACTAAAGTAGTGCCCGAGATGCGCGAATTGGGGAGCCGAGAGGCTCTCCCGAGGCGCAGTCTTCTTCGTATCCGTGGCGCAACATTCGCGCCATTTCGAGCTGTCAGATGGTGCGTCCAGAGCAGGAAGAGTGCGCTGTTTTCCCGGCATTCTCGGTCGGGGTGGGTTCGCTCCGCTTCGCTACGCGCTTCATCACGGCAAAAGAACTTCACTTTTGATAGGTCACCCCTTAGCAGGTGCTATTTAGAACCGTTGTTGTTTTCGAAGAAATCCATCGTCGCCGTTCTAAATAGTACTCGTTCAACCGGTGACCTGTTTCTTGAAAGGAGTTGAAATGCACGCCAGGCCGACACGTCCAAGACTCACTAAGAGCATCAAGATGAGCTTCCATAACGAGGAATTCGACCGGCTCGAGCAAGCGGCAGGAGACAGGGATTTAGGTCCCTTCTGCCGCCGTATCGTGATGGCTCACGTCGCCTCTCAGCTCGACCGGTCTGAGCGATTGATCCTAGGTGAAGTTTGTGCCACGCGGAAGGAAGTTGAGGCGTTACTCGGAGCCATCTCGGATCTGAACGACCGCGACATTCACCGGGCACGAAGGGATGCCGACCTATTGCGGCGGGCACTCGTCGAGGAAAGAATCCTGGAGTTGAAACAAGTGGAGGGTGGTCCGGCAAATGCCTGAGAATCTGACGTGGCGGCGGGTTCCCCGGGTGGGCTACGCCTACACGTTGGCAGCGATCATCATCGGCCTGCTC